>CADAGW010000101.1 GCA_902787475.1 uncultured Eubacteriales bacterium | reverse complement strand
CCCGTGAACCGCCAGACCAGGCTGGCGCAGGAAAGGGAATGGTCGAACCGGGAATAGGGCGAAAGGGCGCGAAAGAAGGGGAAGGACGTGTATTCGCACCCGCAGTGCATGCCCACGTTTTGAAGGCGCTCCATGGCCGGGGCCTGGGCGTAGGCAACAAGAAAACCGGGCATTTCGCCCGGATCGTAGACGGGAGTATTCATGTTTTTTCCTCCAGAGGCTTGTGGGGGATCATGCGCCACTTGGGGAAGCCGGTGACGTAGACCGAGAGATTGGCGAACATCCAGGTGAACATGTAGAGGAAAAAGAGAAGGACCGTCCGGGCCTTGCCGGGGAAGGTCTTTTTTTCCAGCAGGCAGATGAGCAGGCCGCCGATGTCCAGCGCCGCGGCGCTCAAAGCCCCGCTGGCGATGCCCGCGGCCGCGGCGCCCCAAAAGCCCAGAGAGCGGATGAGGGTGACGGCGGAGAGCGCGAAGGCCACGACGCCCAGGGGCATCAGCAGGTTGCCGAAAAAGAGGATGGCCATGTCCGCGGCCTGGAAGGTGCGCTTTTTGACCAGCCGGGGGAAGTAGGACAAAAGGCACTGGACGCTCCCGGCGTACCAGCGTTTGCGCTGCACCATGGAATCCCACAGGCGCAGGGGCTGGTCGTCGTAGACCCGGGCGTGCTCCATCCAGCCGATCTTTTCCCCGGCCAGGGCGCACTGGGCGGAAAACTCCAGGTCCTCGGTGAGGGTGTGGGTGTCGAAGCCTATGCGGCGGATCAGGTCGGCGGACACCATGAAGCCCGTGCCGTTCAGGTTGGCGGAAAGGCCCATGTTGGCCCGGGAACGGTTGTACAGACTGCTCATGAACCAGTAGAATATGCTGGTGCCCCCGGCCACCCAGCCGTCGCCGGGGTTTTTGCTGTCCCGGTAGCCCTGGGCCACGTGGCAGCCCCGGGAAAGGGCCGCGTCCACCTGGGAGAAAAAGTCGGCTTCGGCGATGTTGTCCGCGTCCAGGATCACGAAGGCGTCGTAATCGGAGGTGGAGAGAAGGTGGGAAAAGGCCTGACGCAGGGCGTCACCCTTGCAGGCGACGGGACCGGCGCACATGAGCACCTGGGCCCCGGCGGCCCGGGCGGCTTCGGCGGTGCGGTCGGTGCTGTTGTTGACCGCCACCAGTACGCCGGACAGGTGGGCGGGGTAGTTTTGCCTTTGAAGGCTCCTTATGGCCTGCCCGATGACGTTTTCTTCATTGCGGGCGGCGATGACGGCGCAGATCTTGTGGGTGGGAGCGCAGGTTTCCTTGGCGGGGCGGCCCCGGAACAGGCCGATGATGGCCATGGCCCCGTAGTATACGCCGTAGAGCACGGACAGGCCGGTGAGTATGGAGAGAAGGACGGTCATTGGACGCCTCCTTGCTGGAATCGAAGCTGGCGCTGGTAGATCAAGGCCAGCCGGGGCCGGTTGTAGCGCTGGATGACGATGAAGGGCAGGTTGCCGATGAGGTCGTAGAGGAGCCCATAGACCAGGGCGTAGATAGGATCGAGGAAGACGAAGAGGAGGGGAGAGAGGGCGGTCAGCGCCCAGTGCACCGCCTCGGCGGAGCAGGTCTCCTGAAGAAGGCGCAGGGACAGGGCCGGGTCGTGGAAGGACATGACCTTCTTTTTGAACAGCCAGGGGAATATGCGGCTGTTGTCCGGCGCTTTGTCCTTCCATTTCTTCACATGGAGGATCGTATCGTAGATCTGGCCGTTTTTCTCCCAGGGACGGGAGCGGAAAAAGGGGCTGTCGTAGCGGAACCAGCGGCGGGGCAGGGCCTCGCCGAGAACGAGGGCCAACAGGCCCAGGGCGATGACGAAGAGAAGGAACAATACCGTTTCCTGCCAGAAATGGGGCCAGGAGGCGGGGATGAATGACGGCATGGAGAAATACCTGCTTTCGTGGTATGGTGACGGAAGGTATTATACCGCTTTCTGTGTCAAATCGCAAGCACACTTGCGTTACGGGTGAAAATATGCGATAATATGGAAAAGGGCAGGCCGCCGGGCGGCGGAAAGGACGGGGCATGGTCAGGGACGAGAGCCAGGTCAGGGAGTTTATGGCCATATACGGGAAGTGCGCGGGGTATCTGCAGAGGGCGGCGCTTTGCCACGGGGGAGACACCCAGGCGGCGGGGAAGATATTGGAGGACGCCCTGTGGAACGTGTTTTTGCGGGAGGGCGTGATCTACAAGCGGCCCGCGTTCAGAAGCGAAGTGGTGGGGGAGATGGAGCTTCTGCCGGGGGGCGGATGGCCCCGCTTGGAGGTAGCGGGATCCAAAGCGGCGGAGGTATATTCCGCGCTGGACGAGAAGACCCAGCGGGCCGTGACGGCGGCCCTGGAATGGGAGTGGGGCGTGAAGGACGCGGCCCACGCCGCCGGGATCGACGCGGAGGACGTGAAGGAGGCCATCGATGAGATCAGAGAGGCCAAGGGGGGAGACACCTTCCGGCGGGACCTGCACGCCGCGCTGATCAAAGAGACTCCGCCGGACAACCGGTCCGCCATGCGGGCGCTGGAAACGAAGATGCGGGAATACAGAGAGCCCAATCCCCTGCCGGGGCGGATACTGCGGGGCCTGGTGTTCGCGGTGGGGTCCGTGGTGGTCTGCGCCCTGATATGGGTGCTGTTGATCCTGTGGGAGAACCGGTAGAGGGCCTTTCACCGGAATGGGCCGGGCGGCATACCATGCACCGAGGGCGCGGGAAGAGACGAAAGACGCGCCCAAGGAGGGAACGATATGTCGTTTTACAGCTACAAGAACGCGGGCTCCAATGCCTGCCCGGGCACGGTGAACGGCAACGCGCTGAAGGGCCTTGACCAGAGGGTGTGCGTGATGGTCAAGAACGTGTACGATTCGTGCCTGCAGCAGGAGCAGCTGGACGACGTGCAGGTGACGGTATCGGACATCGTGCCAGTGCTCTCGGGGAACGGATCGGCGGTGACCCGGCCCTGCAGCTGCGTGGGCAATGGCAGCGGGGCCACCTGCACCTGTCCGCCCTGCGGGGACGGCACCCCCAGCTACGAGGAGGCGGTGGAAAACGCGGCGGCCAGCCAGTGCCTGCCCCAGCCCCAGGGGGCGTGGACCTTTGAAAGCTGCCGGTCTTCCTCCACATCCGGCACCATCAGCGGCCTGGCCATAGACCGGCTGTGCGATAGGCCGGAGTTCGCCCGGATCCGAGGCACGGTGAACATCCCCATCGACGTGCTGTTTGTGGACGCGGCGGGGCAGGAGTGGATGGGCCGGGCCTCCGTGGCCGTGGGCAAGGACGTGCTGATGGCCATACCGGAGGAATCCATCGTGCCCTTCACCCTGGACTCCCTGGTGAGCGCCATTTGCGTAAAGGGATCCTACATAGGGAACTGCACCTTCCAGATCACGGTGTGCGTGACCATCGTGCTGAAAATCCTGGCGGAGGTGGAGCTGCTCATTCCCACCTATGGGTTCTGCCAGATCCCGCCCTGCGAGGAATATGCCGAGAACGTTTGCGACGAATTCTTCTCCCTCCCCCTGTTTCCCCAGCACGCTACCTGCGTGTCGCCGGACGTGGAGACCACCAGCGTGTGCCGGAACCCGGAGGTGGCCAGGCCCGGAGCGGGGGCGCAGTGTGGCGTGAGCAGTACCTGCTCCCGGTGCGGCACCACCTGCCCGTCCTACAGCGGCAACTGCCCCCGGTGCGGGGCGTCCATGACCCGAAATAGCTGAACAATTGAAAGAGCGGGAGCCGAAGCGGCCTCCGCTCTTTGCTTTGGGTCAGGCGGCGGACCGGGCGTCGGTCATGGAATCGGACTGGGCAAGCATCCAGTCGATGTATACGCCGTAGCCGCACTGGGGATCATTGAGACATACGTGGGTGACCGCGCCAAGGAGCTTTCCGTCCTGCAGGACGGGGCTTCCGCTCATGCCCTGCACGATGCCGCCGGTGCGGGCGATCAGGGCCGGATCGGTGACCCGGATCAGGAAGCTCCGGGTGTCCGGCTGGGATTGGGAGCGGGGGGAGGCGATCTGGCAGGCGAATTCCCGGGGGCCCGTCTCGTCCACGGTGGAGATGAGGGTGGCGGGGCCCTCGTGGGCCTGGGAGCGGGGCAGGGGCTCAAGGCCCTGGGGATAGAGGGAGGAAGGGGGCCGTGTCATGCCGCCGAACACGCCGAAGGGGGTGTTTTTCTCCACCGTGCCCAGGGACTGATCGCCCAGCGTGCCCAATAGCTCCCCGGGGTCTCCGGCGCGGCTGGGGCGGACGCCCCGGATGCGGGCGGTCAACAGCTCTCCGCCCGCGATGGCTATACCCTCCTGGCTGTTTTCGTCCGTGACCGCGTGGCCCAGGGCGCCGTACGCGCCGGAGGCGGGGTCGTAGTAGGTCAGCGTGCCGATGCCCGCCGCTCCGTCCCGCACCCATACGCCCAACTGGAGCCCGCCCTGGCCGTCGGGGCGGGGCCGGGCGGTGATGGAGATGGACTGGCCGTTTCTGAGGACGGTGAGGCGAAGGGGACGGCCCCGGGACGCGGCCCGGCGGAGATCGGCGGCGGAGGTGAGGGGAGAGCCGTCCACGGCCTCGATGATGTCGCCGGGGAGAAGGCCGCCTTCCTCCCCTGCGGGCTCGGGAGATACGCCCACCACCGTGACCACGGAGGTGGCCACCGACACGCCCACCGCCGCGCCGCCGGGCACCAGCAGCCGGCCCTGGCACAGGCCCGGGGGACTGAACAAAAGGAAAGCCGAGAGCGCCAGCGCACCGCGCCGGACAAAGGTATTTGTTGGCATTTTGCATCCCTCCCTGCATGCGTTGCGGGCATAGTGTCCGCCGGGCGGGGGAACGCTATGCCGCGCAAAATCCAGCAGAAAAGGCAGTATGTAGCAGGCGCGGGGGCAGAATTCGCCTCTGCGCCTGTTCGGATTCGCGGTATGCGGCTTTTTTTCTGTCAGGTTTTGGCTTTTGAATGGGGGGAGGGTCAGATCCTGCGGCGGAGCTCCACCACCACGCCCAGTATCCGCACGGGCCTGTCCCGCACCTCGTCGTGGGTGAAGTGGATGGGGTCGAAGGAGGGGTTGAGGGGCTGGAGAGTGAGGCCGTCCGGGGAGATGCGGACCCGCTTGAAGGTGGCGTCATCGCCGTTGACCATCACGGCGCAGTCCTGGCCGCTCTGGCAGGTGTCCTGGCGGCGGAGTATGATCACGTCGCCCGGGCGGTAGTCCGGCTCCATGCTGTGGCCGGACACACAGAGGCCGAAGTATTCATGGCCGCCAAGGGCCATGTGGGCGGGCAGTTCCTCGTAGTCCAGTATGTCCTGTATGGCCTCCAGGGGAATGCCCGCCGGTATGGTGCCCAGCACCGGCACCCGAATGGGGGCGTTTTCGCCGGGGCGGTCCAGCAGGAAGTCGGTGGTGACGCCGAACAGATCCGCGATGCGGCCCAGCTGGGTCAGGGACGGACTGCTGGCCCCGGTCTCATATTTGACGTAGGTGGTTCGGTCTATGCCCAGCCGTTGGGCGGCGTCTTTTTGGGTCAGGCCCCGGGCCATACGCAGTATCCGCATTTTTTCCATGGGACGCACCTCGCAATCGTAAGGATACGCAGAACTTAAGTTGATTATAGGGTATAAGGACGGGAAAGTCAAGGGGCGGAGCGCCAGATGCGTGAAGAATCTTCACAAGATGCGCTTGACATGTGAAGATATGGAGTGTATACTGCGGAGTGCGTGAAGGAACTTCACATAGAGATGGATCGGTGGGCGGGATCGCCACGAAAGGAGAGGGGCATGAAGGAGAAAAAGAGAAGGAAGGCCATGGAGAGGGCGAAGAAGGGGGCGAAGGCCGCGGTGCGGGTGTGCGACGACTGCCAGCGGGGGTATGTGTACTGCAATCCCTTCGACGAGTACTACGAGGGGGAATGTCCCCGGCGGCACAGCGGGGGCGTGTGAGGATGGTGGAATGGATCTGGCGGGTGGTGTTCTGGACGGAGTGGATGGTTTTGAACTGGAGGTGGCTGCTCACCCTGCTGGCGGCGGGCACGGGGATGGCGTGCGTGCTGGCGGCGAGGCTGGACGAGAGACGGTGGAGATGAGCACGAAGGAGGGGACGAGCATGGAGAACAGGGAAACGCGGGTATCGCGCAGACGGCCCGGGGAGCAGGTGACACTGGCCCGGAAATACATGGGCCGGATCTGGGAGGCGAAGAAGCGGGTATGGGAGCTGACCCGGCGGCTGGAGGTGTGCGACGCCATGCTGAGCCGCGCAGGGACGGCCCTGGGGGACGAGAAGCGGTCCGGCGGAGGGGCCAGCGCTCTGGAGGAGGGCGTTCGGGCCGTGGAGCGGCTCCGTGAGAGCCTGGGAGAGGAGCTGGAGGGCTACGCGGCCCGCGTGCGGGAGGCGGAACGGGCCATCGACCAGCTGGAGGACGAGTCGGAGCGGGAGGCCCTGCGCCTCCGCTATCTCTGCGGCGAGGATTACGAGCGCATGGCCGAGCGGATGCACTACTGCGACGGGCGCTACATGCGCAAAAAATGCGCTTCCGCGTTGGGACATTTGAGGATATAGGGGAACGAGGGGAGGCGCTGAGGGCTGCTCGACCCTCAATTCGCAATAGTCGTTTTTGAAATCCGTATATTCAAAAACTCCTTTGCTCATTGGGCTCTCTCCGGCACGATTCCGCCACTGGCG
>CADAGW010000100.1:6717-11092 GCA_902787475.1 uncultured Eubacteriales bacterium | reverse complement strand
TCAAGCCTTCTCCTTGAGGAGAAGGCGGTCCGCAGGGCCGGATGAGGGGTTTGTCATCCGCCCATTCCGCGAAGAGTCCCTTTCTGCCTACTCCTCCTCCGCCCGGATCAGCCACGCGGAAAACAGCGGCATGTCCAGCTCCGTCTCCCACGTCTCCCCTTCGGCCTTCTCCTCCCTCATCAGCCGCATGTCGTTGTCCCGGTCCAGGAGATACATTTTGATCTTCTTTTTCCCCGTCCCGGCGTTCCTGACGCTCAGCTTCACCTGCCGCGCCGCCGCCTCGTCGTCGTCGTCGAAGTGCACCGCCATGGCGGCGAAGCCCTTTTCTCCCCGGGCGGCGCAGGCATATATCCTGCCGCAGTCCGCCTCCGCCTTCACCGCCGTGCCCAACTTGTACAGCTCATTAAACATCACGAAGGGATAATACCCCTTCAGCGGCTCGCTGGGGAAGTCCGTGTCGAACATGCCGTTCATGCCGCAGGGCCTGGCGTCGTAATACATCAGCATGTCCAGCGGCTCATACTGCCCGCCGCACATCACCGCCCCTATGAACGCCGCGCCCTTGATGCCCTTCTCCATCTTTCTTGAATAGTACCACTCGCTGGCCGGGGCGAAGCCCGTCACATAGTTCCACTCGTTGAGTATGCTGGGCACGTCCTTCATGCCCTTCTCGTCCAGATACCGCCGGGCCCTGCGCATGGCGTCAAATATGGCCTCCGGCTCCCGGGCGTATATGTGCCAGGAGAAAAAGTCTATGGGCGCCGTCAGCCTTTCAAACAGCCCATTAAGCCACTTTTCATTGAGGGAGCAGACCGCCGGCCCGCCGATTTTCAGATGCGGGAAGCATGTTTTGAGATGGCTCACCGTCACGTCAAACAGCTCGTAAAACGCCTTCGCCGTGCCGCCCCAGGTGCGCTTGTTGGCCGCGTCGTCGCCGTCCAGGTCCGCCTCGTTCCACACCTCCCAATACTCGATCCCCATGGAAAACCCATTGGCCCAGCCCTCGTTATAGTGCCTGATGATATGCTCGCATATCACCGCCCACTTCTGAAAATCTTTGGGCGGCAGGGTCCCGTACTTTTTGCTCCAGTGCTCGATCTTGCTCCCCAGCCTATAAAACACCTTCGTGCCCGCCAGGGAGATCACCTTCAAATACTCGTCCGTCAGCTGGAAGTCGTAGCTCTCCGGGTCATACGGATCGGCATCGAAGTCGGGAAAGATCCCCGTCACGTCCACCACATGCTCCCCGCCGTATCCGTAATGAATGGACGCGTCGTGGGTCCTGGCGTAGGGGATCCCCGCCGCCTTATACAGTCCCAGATTGGACTCCTCCTGATCCTGGGCCGTTGTTTACGCAGTGCATGGGCTTGACCCTGCCCACGCTTTTGCCCATATCCACCGTCACATGCTCCATGCCGTTTCCCCTTTCCGTTCTGCCCATTCTCTATCCCTTCACCGCGCCGTTCACCAGACCCGACGCGATATATTTCTGGGCAAATGCGAACATGGCGATGGAGGGCACGATAGAGATCACCGCTCCCGCGGACAGCTCGCCCCACTTCACGTCGTATTTGAGCACCAGGGAGTTGAGGGCCACGGGAATGGTATAATACGAGCTCCGATTGATGTACATGATGGCGCTGAACACTTCATTCCAGCACTGCACGAAGGAAAACATGAACGTGGCCGACACGCCGGGCATGATCACCGGCAGTATCACCCGGAACAAGGCGCTGATCCGGTTGCACCCGTCGATCTGCGCCGCCTCCTCCAGAGCCCTGGGCACCTGGGCGAAAAAGCCCCTGAGCGTGATGGTGCAATAAGGGATCAGCATCACTGTATACAATATCATCAGCGTGGTCAGCTTGTCGAGCATGTTGAACTGATGCAGCATGGTATACAGCGCCGCCAGGCCCAAAAATCCCGGTATCATTTGGGTGATCAGATAAAACATCAGTATCTTGGACTTGGCCTTAAAATCGAACCGGGCCAGGGCATACGCCCCCAGCATTCCGATCAGCACGCACATAAACGAGCTCACCAGCGACACGCTGACGGAATTGAACACGTACCGCCCGAAGTTGTTCATTTGGAAGATATTGATGTAATTGTCCCGTATGGGCGGATTCGGGAAATAGGTGGGCGGGAATTGGGCGATGTCCCTGGCGGACTTGAAGGACGTCTGAAACAGCCAATAGAACGGGAAGATCACGATGACCAGGAACACCAGCAGCACCAGCGTTTTGACCGCCAGATAGGCGTTGTGCTTTGCTCCGCGCTTTTTCATGTTCAATCACCGTCCTCCTGCTCAAATTTGGTGGCCGCGATATAGAACGCGGAAAACATGGTCAGCACCCCGATGATGATCACGCCCACCGCGCTGGCCTGGCCGTAATTGCCTTCGGCCATGATCAGATTCAGCATCTTTGAGGTCACCGTATGGGTCCGCCCCGCGGGGTTGCCGTCCGTCAGCGCGTAGATCAGCTCCGCGGAATTGAATATCCATATCACCCTGAGCAGGGTGGTCAGCACCAGCACCGACTTGATGGAGGGTATGGTGATATGGAAAAACTTCTGCACCACGCTTCCCCCGTCGATGTCCGCCGCTTCATACAGATCCTCCGACACGCCCTGCAGCGCGGCCTGGATCATGATCACAAAAAAGGGAATACCATACCACACGTTGGCCGCGATGACCGACGCCATGGCGTAGCGGGGATCGGACAAAAAGCCGATGGGCTCCGCCCGGCTTACCATCCCCAGATGAATGAGTATATCGTTGAGGGGCCCATAGGACGCGTTATAGATCCACTTGAAGGTAATGCCGATGAGAAAGCCGGAAATGGCCCAGGGGAAGCATATGGCCCCCTGATACAGTCCCCGGCCCGGAAATTTGCTTTTGAGAAACAGCGCCAGCGTAAAGCCAATGGTGAACTGGCAAAACAGCGACACCGCCACCCACCGTATGGTATTGGGCACGGCCATGATGAATTCCCGGTTCCGGAATATCTCCAGAAAATTCCCCAGCCCGATCCATTCCACCTTTTTCAGATTGTATATGGTGTATTTTTGAAAGGCCATCATCACGCCCTTCAGAGCCGGGAAATAGGAAAACATGCATACCAGGAGGATACCCGGCAAAAGCATGAGCAGCACGAACCGCCTCTGCCCCAGATCCCCCCGCTTTTTCTTTTTTTGCGTAGTCACTTTTGTCAGCCCTTTCCTGATCACTGGCCCAATGAAAAGCGACGGAGCCACCCAAAAGCGGCTCCGTCTGCACAGTCAAACCGTCATTCGATGACTTCCGCCCAGAAGTCATCCAGTATCTCGAGGCATTCCTCCTCGGTGTAGTCGCCCAGCAGATAGGCCTGCACGGTGGGATCGGCGGTGGCGCCGAAGGCGCTGTTCTTCTCATACTTGAGCATGCCCTGGGAGAAGAAGTACTCGTCGGGCCGGTTGGCCATTTCGGTATAGGCGGCAAACGCGCCGGTGGAGAAGAACTCGGAATAGTCGCCCGCGTTCACATGGATCGGGATGGTGGAATACACCTCGGCGAACTTCACGTTGTTCTCCGGATTGCTCAGGAAGGCGATGAACTCCCAAGCCTCATCGGGGTGCTCGCAGCTGGCGGAAATGCCCCATCCGGCATAGCCCGGGAAGTAGGCGTCCGCGCCGGACGCGCCAACAGGCATGGGAGCGGTGGCCCAGGTGCCGGGCTCCATGCTGGCGTCGCAGGAGGCCACCACTTCGGGATCCTGGATCAGTATCGCGGTCACGCCGGAGGTGAAGGCCTGCACCTGATCCGGATAGCCCCAGGTGATGGAATCCTTGGGGGAACCGTTCTCATACAGATCCTTGTACTGCTTGAGGGTCTCCACGGCGATGTCCGTGGTATACACGGTGGCGGAGTCGTCGGCCAGAAGCAGGTTCTGGGTGTTGTCCACTGTATCCTTGCCCAGGTTGTCGATCAGAATCATGTTGTAGTAGCCGGAGCCGCCGGAGCCGCCCCGGAAGGTGAAGCCGTAGTGGCCGTTGGCGGGATCGGTCAGGGCCTTGGATGCCTCGATCAGCTGTTCCCAGGTGGTGGGCACCTCAATACCGGCCTCTTCGAACCAGTCGCAGCGGTAATACATCATCTTGCGATAGAAGCCGTAGGGGATCAGGTAGTAGGCATCGCCCACCAGCGTGGCGGTGGCTTCCACCGTGTCGGACAGGGTGGCGGCGTCCTCCCACTTGGCCACGTAATCGTCCAGCGGGATCACGTACTCGTTGGCGGTCATCATGCCCACGTTGATGTCGCGGACCTCCAGGATGTCGATGCCGGAGCCGTTGGCCAGCATCTGATAGATCTTCTCGTCGGCGGTCTCCAGAGGCG
>CADAGW010000100.1:0-6701 GCA_902787475.1 uncultured Eubacteriales bacterium | reverse complement strand
TGTGGATATCGGGATGGTCCGCCTCAAACGCGGCGATGATCTCCTGAAGCACCGCGGACCGGGCGGGGCTGGTCAGGGATTCCACCATATAGAGCGTGATCTTGTCGTCGGCCATCGCTCCAGTGCAGAACACGGACAGGAGCATGACCAGGCACACCAGCAGGGATACAGCCTTCTTCATAGCCAAAACCTCCTTCAATCACCGTAAGTTAACATTGGGTGTCTGAATCATACCATATCCCTCGCCTGTTGTCAATATGAAACATTCAATTTACACACTGTTTTCTTTTTGCTTCGATTTCATGTATCAAAAAAAGGCTCCCGCATCCGCGGAAGCCTTTTCTGTACCGTATTGTCAGGCCTGTTTTCTGGCGCTCATCTTTTTCATGCACCAATCCACCGCCAAACTGTATCCCTTGGATACGACGATGGTCGCAGCCAACACTCCCAGCCAAATGGCCAGCTTCTTCGCGGAAAAGGCCATCGGTATGGTATTGTCATACTGTCCCTCCAGCCATTCCCCCACCCTGCCGTACAATACGATATGAAGCAGGTACAAATCCAGCGAAATGGAACCCAGAAAGGAAAAGAACTTGTTCACCCATTTCCCCGCCGCCGATTTTTCCAGCGCGTCGAACAGCAGACAGCATACTGTCAAAATGGCGGGCGTAGTCAATATGCACGGATAGAAAACGATATACAGATCCTCCGGGATCCTGTCCTGAAAACGGTACATGCCCAGCAGCATGACCATTCCCAATACGCCCACCGCGAACACGCAGGCATATTTCCAGGCCGCGGTCTTTTCTTCTTCCTGATCCTTTTTGTACCGCATCCCCGCCATCATGCCCATCACGTATATGGGCAGCCGGGACACGCACGTCCGAAGGTCGGTGCCGGCAAAGCAGAATCCCGCCGCGAAGGACAGGCCGAGAAGCACGGCCCAACCTCCTTTTTTCTTCAGCACCTCCAAAAAGAGGGGAGTCATGATGTAAAACGCCAGAATTCCAAATATATACCAGTTGAAATTCAATCCCACATTTGCCCAATAGGTAAACCCGGTCAGATTGCCCAGCACAGTCCTCGTCCACTCCAGCACTCCGGCTCCGCTGAGATTCATCAGCAAAAACGCCAGCATGACCGGAATATAATGAGGATAGAGCCTGCGAAACCTTCGCCCATAAAACTGGGGAATATCCCCATTTTTCATCAGAGAGATGGCGCACCCGAACCCGGACACAAACAAAAACATCTCCACGCCGCCAAAGCCGCTCCGCTTGATGGCAAACAGCGGACCCGACAGGTTCAGTCCGCTGTGGTGAAGCAATATCCACAGTATGGCCACACCCATGATGGACTGTCGATGCCGACTGATCTTCTGAAGCATTTGCCTCCATCCATCCTCAAATGATTTTTCGTCCTCGCGCTTACAGCACCGCCAGCACGCCCGTGGCCGCCAGGGTGGTGATCAGGCAGGCCGTCACGTTCCCCAGCAGTATCACCACCAGCGCCTTGATCCTGGGCATTTCAAACAGGGTCGCCACGGCGCTGCCGGTCCACACGCCGGTGCCGGGCAGAGGCAGGGCCACGAACAGATACAGCCCAAAGAGCTCCGCGTTCTCGGCGGACAGGTGCCGGGCCAGTCCCCGCTTGCCGTTTTTCCGCATGGACTGCCGTTTCTTATCGGAGTGCTTTTCAAGCCAGGCGGCGAATTTCCGCACGGGCTTGATGGGCAGGGTGTAAAACCAGTCCAGCACCGGGCGGAGAAGCCACAGTATGATGGGCACCGGCATACTTGAGCAGATCAGCGCCAGCAGATAGGAAAACACCGCCGGCATCCCCATGCCCAGGGCGATGGTCACAGCGTAGCGCCCCTCGAAGGTGGGCACCATGCTCAGCAGCATGGTGGTGATGATCTTTTTCGTATGCTCCTGCCACACGAAGCCCCCCGCCGTCTCGGCCAGGGCCGCCGCGCATCCCGTCATGGCCAGCGCCGCCGCCATGCAGGCCGCCCGCCGGATCGTCCGTCTATCCATATATCCACCTCGTCACTGATTCAGATCCCATTCCGACACGTCGCACTGGCCCCTGTCGTTATCGCCAAAGGCGATCACCGTCCCGTCCTGGGTCAATACGGCGCTGTGGGCGCCGCCCGCGGCCACGCACACCGCGTTCTCTATGCCGCCCACCTCAAAGGCGTCTGAGAACCGGAAGAAATGGGCCAGCACTCTTCCATGGGAGTCGATTCCCAATATGCCGTGACTGCCCGCGGAAAGAAGGGCGATGTCCGTCCACTCCGGGAACCCGGCGAAGTTGGCCACCGTGTCCCCGTCCTCTGTGAGCCCCACCGCGCCGCCGGTGCACAGGGCCAGGTCCCACAGCCCGCTGAAGCTGTCCGACTGGCCGGAGGGATGGGTCACATAGACCTCTCCGTCCCCGTACACCCCCGCCGCCATATAGGCTCCGGCGCTGATCCGGTTTACGTTCCGCCAGGCGGACAGGGCGCTCATGTCCCCGTAGCCGGTGCCCGCCACCGTGCCGTCGGCAAACAAGGCATATGTGGCGTAGTCCCCGCAGGCGATGGCCTTCACGTTCTGCCAGCCGCCCACCTCGCACTGCTTCTGGTCGTTGAGCCCCGTGGCCGCCACCGTGCCGTCGGACCGAAGGCCCGCGGTGTGGTAGGCCCCCGCGGCCACCTCTGTCACGTTCTGCCAGGAATCCACGTCGCACTGGCCCTCGTCGTTTCGCCCGGCGGCCACCACCGTGCCGTTTCGTCTCAGGCCCACGGTATGCTCCGCGCCCACGCACAGCGCACCCCGGCGCAGCTTTTCCCGCTCGCTGATCATGGCCCACCGGCTCTCCAGGCTCTCCTGGGACTGGCTGTGCATCATGGCGATGGCCGCTGCCGGGTCGCTCTCCCCGGTGATGCGCATGGCCAGCTGCTCCGCCCGCTGGGCCGAGTCCTTATACGTCCCCAGCGCCGCGAACTGGGCATAGGCGGTGGTGGCGTCGCTCTCCTCGATCTGCCCGGCCTGTATGTACTTGATCTCCGTCATCTTCTCCTGGGATCCGGGATAATCCGGCACCAGAAGATACTGCTTCATGGCCGCGGCGTAGTCGCCCTGTTCAAAAAGCCCCTCGCCCATCTGAAAGGCGCACTCCTGGGCCAGCTGCCGGGCCTCCCCGTAGTCCCCCAGGGCCAAAAACGCCTCTCTGGCATCCTCGTATTCCCCGTTTTCCATCTTCTCCTGGGCCATGGTCAGCCTGCACAGGTTTTCAAGTCTTTCGGCCTCTTCCCTGTCGTCCAGGGCGGTAATGGCCGTCATGGCCTGGTCGAACTCCCTGGCCCGTATGGAGCCCTCGATGCGCCTGATCCGTATGGAGGGCAGGGACAGCTGATACACGCATATGCCCACGAACACCACGCAGGCGAAAAACAGGGCCGATCTCACGCTGCGCCGGGCGTAGCGCCTCTCCGCCTTCATCTGGGCGGCCCTTCGGTTCTGGCCTCGATTCTGCATATCGCGCCTCCTAATTGCCGAGATAGCGGAGCAGATACTCCTGGGTATAATTGTAATTGAGGCCGGAGGCGGTAGACAGTATCACATACACGTCGTCGATGCCGTACTCCCTCATATAGTCCCCCACCGACGCCCCGGCGGCCTCGCTGGTGAAATTGCCCTTGCGCAGGTCCACCATGTGCACCTCGTCGTAATAGGGCGTCAGGAACGGCGCGAAGCAGTTGCCGAAGGAGTCGCACATCACCAGGCAGTTCCGCCCGGTGGTAAAGCCGGTCACGATCCTGCGCCAGGGCGTCTGGGTGCCCTGGAGATAGGCGATGTAGTTGCTGTAATTGGCCATGTACTCGATCTCTTTGGACTTAGTCAGCTGCCGGATCACGTAGGAATGAACCGGAGCCAAGGAATTCGGGATCTCCACCTCGTCCGCCATGGCCCGCATGGCCGCCGTGGGATTCTCGGTATACAGGCTCCCCAAAAATCCCTTGTTGGTCTTGTAGCTGTAATCCCTGTACCGGGTCACCGGCAGTCCCTGCCGCCTGAGCATGGCCGAGGCCACCACATAGGCTCCCCTGGGGGTCCAGTGGTGATCCGTGCGGTAATACAGGTATTCCCCCTTGGACAGGCCCGGGGCCAGCAGCTCCGGCCCGTTGTATATATACACCCCGTCGTCCGCCAGGACTTCCATATATTCCTCCGCGTTGCTCTCCCAGCCGCTGAAGGTCTTGGGGTTCCTCAGCCACCAGTTGGCGCTCTGGGCCACCGGCACGATCACGAAATGCACCGTGCCGTCCTCGGGCAGTGTGGCCCGTATGGCGTTCAACCCTTCCATGCACTTTTCGATGCTGGCGGGCTTGTAGTGATACACCAGCTGCTTGGTGCCGTCGGTCTTGAGCATCCAGAAATTGTATTCCCGCAGGGGCTCATAGCTCTCGCTGCGCGTATTCACCGCGCTCCCCACGCTCACCTGGCCGCTGAAGGTGCCCACCACCATGGTGGTGCCCCCCGCCGCCCGGGGCTGAGCCGGCGCGGCCACCTGGGCCTTATCCCCGCTGTCGCCGCCGTCGTCCTCGTCCTCCCGGCTCTCGAACTCGCCCTCCATGCTCTCTCCGATGTCCATGGTCAGCAGATCCTCGGTGGTCCTCCTGGAAAACACCCCCATGGCGTCCTCCGAGAAGGTCACCAGCTCCTCCCGCCCAAAGAAATTGTCCGACAGCCAGCTTTCAAACCCGCTCATGAACTCCCCGCTGAACACACTGCCCAGGGAGAATTTGGGGAAGCCCGCCATCATCCGGTTCTCCATCAGCGATTCCCTCGACGCCTTGGGGCCGAAAAAGAGCATGGACACGCCCAGCAGCAGCAGGGCAACCACCCACCACAACGTAATCTTGAATGATGCCTTGTGTTTCATATCGCCTGTCCCTTTTCAGAATCGGAAGTAAATAAACGGATTGTAGCTCTGGCCGATCAAAAAGATCACCGACAGGGCCACCAGCGCGGTCAGTATCAGCGTGGTGGCGGCGTTGGCCGCCCGCTCTCCCACGCCCGTGCCCAGCCGCTTTTTGAGGGCCGGCACGATGGGAAGAGAGCAGATAAAGGCGATCACCGGATATACGGTATACTTTTCCAGCACCGCCCGTCCGGCGGCGTCCATAAACTCCGCCCGGAAATAGCCCATGCCGGTCTTGGCCAGTCCCACCATGGCCATCAGATGCTCCGTCACCTGGCCAAAGTCGGTGTAATAGAATATCACCCATCCCACCAGCGTGATCACGAAGGTCAATACCCACCGTATGAGGGAGGGCGTCTTTTCTATGACGGACCGGAACACGAACCGTTCCAGCAGCTGCAGCACCCCGTAATACAGTCCCCACACCACGAAGTTCCAGCTGGCCCCGTGCCACAGTCCGGTCAGCGCCCACACGATGAGCAGGTTTATGGCCGTCCGCCCGTTCCCCCGCCGGTTGCCGCCCAGGGGGATGTATACATACTCCCTGAAAAAGCTGCCCAGGGAGATGTGCCACCTGCGCCAGAACTCAGACACGGATCTCGACGCGTAGGGATGCTCGAAGTTCTCCTTGTAGGTAAAGCCCAATATCCTGCCCAGGCCGATGGCCATGTCGGAATAGGCGGAGAAGTCGAAATACAATTGAAGCGCGTACAGAAGCGCCGACAGCCACGCCCCGCCAAAGGACATGGGCGACCCGCTCCCCGCCAGCGTGGTCTGCTCCAGCATGCTGCCGCAAATATTGGCCAGAAGCACCTTCTTGGACAGCCCCACCGCGAACCGTCTCATGCCCGCGGAAAAATCCTCCACCGAGGTATACCGCCTGTCGATCTGGGCCGCCACGTCGCCATACTGCACGATGGGCCCGGCGATCAGCTGGGGGAAGCAGGACACGTACAAAAGAAGGCTTGAAAACTTCTTCTGCGCCGGCACCCTGCCCCTGTACACGTCTATGGTATACGTCAATATCTGGAAGGTATAAAACGAAATGCCTATGGGCAGCGTGATCCCCAGATCCCGCCTGGGCAAATGCAAAAGGCTCCGTATGGAGTTGACCGTGAAGTCGGCATACTTAAAGTAAAACAAAAACCCCAGCGACACCACCACCGCGATGGCGCAGAAGCTCCGCCTGGTGGACTTTTTCCGGTGGCGGGCGATGCCCCGGGCGCATATGTAGTTCACCGCCGTGGAAAACACCATCGCCAGTATCCACACCGGGTCGCTCCACCCGTAGAAGACCAGCGACGCCACCAGCAGCACGCCGTTTCTCCAGCTCAGATTCCGCCGGAAAAAATAGAGCATCAGCAGTATGGGAAAGAACAACAGCAAAAATGTAAGGCTGGAAAAAACCACTTTTCTACCTGCTTCCTTCGTGTCCATGGAAAAAACACACTATTCCTATTATAGTCCCCCCACATTCCCATGTCAAATGAATTTATGGGTTCGCCATCGCTAAATCTTCCCACTCTCCCTTCCGCCTCCCCGTCCCGCCCCATTTTATGTAAATATTTTGCGAATCCCTTGACGGATCCGCTCCTTTGTGCTATACTTGTTTCTGCCGCTTGAAAGAGCGGCGCGTCGCGGGGTAGAGCAGTCCGGTAGCTCGTCGGGCTCATAACCCGGAGGTCGAGGGTTCAAATCCCTCCCCCGCAACCATTTGGCGGCGTAGCTCAGTT
>CADAGW010000099.1 GCA_902787475.1 uncultured Eubacteriales bacterium | reverse complement strand
AAGGAGGGCTTGTCGCCGAAGCGGGGCTTCTTGTCAAAGGAAGGCTTCTCGCCGTAGCGGGGCTTCTTGTCGAAGGCGGGCTTGTCGCCGTAGCGGGGCTTCTTGTCATAACCGGACTTGCCCTCGTAGCGGGATTGGCCGTCCCGGCCGGAATAGGACATCTGGCCCTTGGGGGCGTAGCTGGAATAGCGGCTCTTGCCCCGGGGGCCGTCGTCCCGCACGGCGGGCGGCACGTTTTTGCGCACGGAGCCCACCCGGGGGCCGGAGCCCTTGTGATTGGAGCGGTCCCGTCCATAGGAATCGTTGCGGTTGGCCATGATAACCTCCAAACGAACCGAAGAAAAACAGACTTCGGTCTCATTGTTTATGCATAATGGAAAAGAAGCGTAGGAACAGATAAAATCAGATCAAAGTCTGTACTCTGTGGATCATTTTTCGGGGAGCCCGGCCCGTTGGCGGGCGGTCTCGGGATGGCCGCAGGTCCTCTTGCCCTCGGGGCAGGAACCGAACAGGCAGGCGGGACCGGCCCGGTGGAACAGGTCCGGCGCGGCCTCCTTGGCCAGATCCAGCATGCGCCAGGCCACCTCCCGGATCTCCCACTGGGCCCGGTTGCAGCAGCGCAGGGAGAAAAAGTGGAGAAGCTCCCGGGCGTTCATGGTCACCAGCATCCTGGTGGAGGCGGCGTTGGGCAAAAGGAACCGGGCGTCCTCCTTGGGCACCCGCTCCATCCACTGGGCGTACCAGGCGCCGATCTGCTCCATCTGGGCGCAGTAGGCCGCCACGGCGTCCTCGCCCAGTTCCCGTATGGACGGGGGCACCACGTAGTCAAAATCCTCCTCCATGCCCACATAGCGTTGGGACTGGACGGAGAAGCTGGCCACCCGGTGGCGGGTGATCTGGGCCAGGAGAGCGCGGGAAACGCCCTCCAGGCCAAAGGTGAACACGGCGTGCTCCAGGAGAGAATGATGGCCCATGGATGACACCTTTTGAAGGTACTTGCTCTGATCCTGGCGGCTCACCCGCTCCTCCAGGGCGTCCAGGTCCGAGGGCGAGTAGCACAGCCGTCCGGCCATGGCCACGATCTCCTCCGGGACGGGGGTATAGCGGATCAGCTTCACGACGGGTTCGATCTGGGGCATAATGATATCCTTTCGTCAAAGGGCAAGGTCGGGATCGTCGCCCAAGGCGGCGTCCAGAAGGACATGAAGCCGATCCCTCTGCCCGGTGAGGTAGAGCCAGCCCAGCAGGGCCTCCAGGGAGGTGGCCCGGTGGTAGTCGGCGGGATCGGCGTTTTTGGGCGGGGTCTGGTGGGCGTTGCGGGCCCGGCGGACCACGTCGGCCTCGTCCGGGGTGAGAAGGGGCTCAAGCCTTGTGAGGGCCCGGCTCTGGGCGGCGGCGCAGACCCGGGAGACGGCCTTGCGGTGGAGGGTCTTGACGTGCCCGCCCCGCCGCACCAGCCGCTCCCGGACGTAGAGATCGTAGAGCGTATCGCCCAGATACGCCAGCTCCAGGGAATTGATATCGGCCATTACAGCTTCAGAAGGCGCTCATAGGCAGCGTCCCAGACCGCCGGATCGCCCTCGGGCAGATAGGTGCCGGTGGGGAAGGAGGCGGCCACGCAGGCGCGCAGCTCGTCCATGCTGGAGATGGCGCCCAGGCACTTGGCCTGCATCAGCAGGTTGCCGATGACGGTGCCCTCGGAGGGGCCGGTGATCACGGGCCGGCGCACGGCGCTGGCGGTGAAGCGGTTGAGCATCAGGTTGTTGCTGCCGCCGCCCACGATGTGGAGCACGTCGAACTTCTTGCCGGTCAGCTCCTCCATCCGCTCGATGGCCCAGCGGTATTTGAGGGCCAGACCCTCGTAGACCACGCGGCTGATCTCGCCCCGGCCCTCGGGCACGGGCTGGTTGGTGTCGCGGCAGTACTGCTGGATGCGCTGGGGCATGTCGCCGGGGGCCAGGAACCGGGGATCGTCCACGTCGATGACGGCCTTGAACGCGGGGGCCTTTTCGGCCATTTCCACCAGCTGGGCAAAGCCCACCTTGTCGCTGCGGCGGTCCCATTCCCGCTTGCACTCCTGAATGATCCACAGGCCCATGATGTTTTTGAGGAACCGCACGTCGCCCAGCACGCCGCCCTCGTTGGTGTAGTTGGCCTCCATCACGTCGGGGGTGGTGAGGGGCTTTTCAAGCTCCGTGCCAAAGAGGGACCAGGTGCCGGAGCTGATGTAGGCGAAGGTGGAGCCGGCCTTGGCGGGCACAGCCGCCACGGCGGAGGCGGTGTCGTGGCTGCCGATGGCGATGACGGGCACGCTGTCCATGCCGCACTCCCGGCAGATGTCCTCCTTGAGCATGCCGCGAACGGTGCCGGCAGGCTGTATGGGGGTGAGGATGTGGGTGGGCAGGTCGAACTTCTTGAGCAGGTCATACGCCCAGTCGCCGGTGGCGGGATCCAGCATCTGGCTGGTGGAGGCGATGGTATATTCGGTGCCGATCTTCCCGGTGAGGAAGTAGGCCAGAAGGTCGGGCATGAAGAGCAGCTTGTCGGCGATCTCGAGGGCCGGGTCGCCAGAGAGCTTGAGGCTCAGAAGCTGATAGAGGGTATTGAACTGCATGAAGGCCAGGCCCGTGGCGGCGAAGATCTCCTCCTTGGGCACGATCTGATAGGCCTTCTCCATCATGCCGTCGGTGTGGGCGTCCCGGTAGTGAAGGGGGATGCCGGCCAGGTTGCCGTTTTTGTCCAGCAGGCCAAAGTCCACGCCCCAGGTGTCGATGCCGATGGCGTCGATCTTCAGGCCCTGCTTGGACGCCTTGGTCAGGGCTTCCTTCATCTCAAAAAACAGACGGGGCACGTCCCACACGAAACGGCCGTTGAGCATCACCGGATCGTTGGAAAAACGGTGCAGCTCGGAGATCTCGATCTTCGTGCCGTCGAATACGCCCAGCATGGCGCGGCCGCTGGACGCGCCGAAGTCAAAACCCAGCAAATTCAAGGTGCTCATGTTCACATGCTTCCTTTCCGCATAAATCGCCATATACATTATATCATATCCCGCCGGATTTGCAAAGGGGCGGCGGGAAATTTACAAGGAATTGGGCCAGGCGCGGAGGAAGGGGCGTCATTTTTCCATGAAAGCGCTTGCAGGAAATCCGCTGCGGGGGATTATTCACACAATCCACAGACTTATCCACAGGTTTTGGGCAAAAAGGCCTTGAAATGCCGTCCATTTTGGTTTTGCAGGGGAAATTGCAGCAGGTTATCCACAGAAAAGGGGGCCAGTTATCCACAATTGGGGATAAAAGGTCGGTTGTGATCCACAAATCAGGATTCCGGAGGGATGATGGGCCCGCATGTTGTGGATAAAATGGGAAAGGGACACAAAATATGGGATCGGGAAAAACAGGGAAAAGTCGCAAACGGAGGGAAGGGGGATCAGGCAGGAGCGAAAACCATCGAAACCGGGAAAAGTCTGTGGAAAAATGGGGTACATGGGAATGAAGCATACACAGATCCATGCACAACAGACTTTGGTCTGAAAATGTGAAAAACGCAAGAAACAATGTAAATTGAGAAGAGAAAATTGAATAATACATGACGAGATGTGTCAAAAGTATGACAAACCATTGAAAAAATGAAGGACTATCCTCCGAATGAAGGATGATCAGTTGGTGGATGCAAAAAGCGCGGAGGCCGCCATATGACCTCCGCGCACAGTACAGTTTCGTGTATTACCACAAATGGTAGGGACGGATTGCTTCTTCGCCTCCGGCTCATCGCAATGACATTTTCTTTATCTAATACTGTTTTGCATCTGGATGATTAAATGATCAGGGAACGGATTGCTTCGGCCTGCGGCCTCGCAATGACACTATTGTCTTACGCACGTAGCCTTCCTGTCATTGCGAGGAGGTTGTAGACCGACGAAGCAACCCGTAACCCGAATCAATCGTTTAGAAGAAGAACAGTATAAAAAACTCCCCGACTGACCGCAATGACAATAGCCAAAAAACCAAACTCCCCGACTGACATGAACATCAATCGGAGAGCCAAAATATTGTATTCATTCCCGCCGAAGGCGGCAGGAAGGGATTCCAAAGGGACAAGTCCCTTTGGCGAGGAGTCTGAGGGCGAGCAGCCCTCAGCGCCTCCCCAGCCTCCCTAAGCGCTGCGGCTGGGCTGGGCGTTGACGTCCAGGGGAGCGATCTCGCCCCGCATGAGGCGGTAGAAGCCGGCGCTGCCGATCATGGCGCCGTTGTCGGTGCAGAGTATGGGCGGGGGCAGGAACACGGACATGCCCGCCTCCTGGCCCCGGCGGGTCAGCTCCCGGCGCAGGAGCATGTTGGAGGCCACGCCGCCCGCCGCGGCGATCTTGTCCACTCCGGCCTGCCAGGCGGCGGACACGGCCTTGACGGTCAGCTCGTCCACCACATACCGGCGGAAGCTGGCGGCGAAATCCGCGGCCCGGATCTCCTCGCCCCGCTGGCGCAGGTTGTGGGCCATCTGGATCACCGCCGTCTTGACGCCGCTGAAGGAGAAGTCGTAGGGATTGTCCAGCTTGGGCTTGGGGAAGGAGTAGGCCAGGTCATCGCCCGTCTCCGCCAGCCGGTCCAGAAGGGGCCCGCCGGGATAGGGCAGGGACAAAACCCTGGCCACCTTGTCGAAGGCCTCGCCCGCCGCGTCGTCCAGGGTTCGGCCCAGGGTCTCGTATTGGCCGTAGTCCCGCACAAGGGAGATGTGACTGTGGCCGCCGGAGGCCACCAGACACACAAAGGGCGGTTCCAGATCCGGATGGGCCACATAGTTGGCGCTGACGTGGCCTTCGATGTGATTCACGGCGATCAGGGGCAGATCCCGGGCGTAGGCGTAGGACTTGGCCCAGGACAGGCCGGTCAAAAGAGCCCCCACAAGACCCGGGCCGTTGGTCACCGCCACGGCATCGATGTCGTCCGGCGATACGTGGGCGGCTTGAAGGGCCTGATCCGCCAGAAGATCCAGGGCCTCCACGTGCATGCGGGAGGCGATCTCCGGCACGACGCCGCCAAACTGGGCGTGCTTGGCGATCTGGGAGGCGATCTCGTTGGACAGCACGCGCCGCCCGTCCGCCACCACCGCCACGGCGGTCTCGTCGCAGGAGGATTCCACGGCCAGGATCAGGGCATGGCCGCTCATTTTCAGCGCGTCGGCCTTCTGCCGGGCGCGGGATTCATAGGAGGACATAGGATTCACCTTGTTTCGTGGGGTTTTCGGGAAAGAATATGAAGGAGCAGACTGAGCCCCGCCCAGAGAAGGAGGCAGACCACAGCGTACTGGCCCATCTTCACCAGGATCAGGGACACCAGCGTCTCAAAAAACGGCTGGGGGAACATGCGGATCATGGCGTCCGTGTCGTAGTACATCTGCCACAGGTCGTTGGTGAAGAACACATGGTGGAACTCGATGAATATCTCTTCAAAATCCAATGCCCAGAACAGTACCGCGAAGAAGCCCGCGATCAGGGACAGGACGCCGAAGCCGTACAGAAGCCCCCGCCCCATACAGCGGGCCAAATGGCCCCGGCCCAGCCACAGGCCCACCGCTGCGAACAGGGCTGCCTCCGCCAGGCAGACGCTCCGCGCGAACCGCTCCACGCGGAACAGGCCCGCCACGTCCACCATGTGGAGAAGCTCCCGTTCATTGAACAGCGGTCGGTTTTCGCCGAACATGACCACGTTCCGGTTGTATTCGTCGGCCTCGCCCCGTATGTAGGCGGCGATGGCCTCCATGGCGGGCACCATCTCCTCCCGGCTCACGCCGATCTCGTCGTAGAGATCCAGCCGGTCCTGAAGGAGGGTATACTGCCCTGCGTCGCAAGCCACTTTTTCAAAGCCCAGAAACAGGGCCCCGATCACGGAGAGGATGACGGCGATGGCGAAGCAGGCCCGGGAGAATGATTTGCGCATGGAAAAGGCTCCCATTCAGATAAACAGACCAAAGTCTGCAATAAAAATGCGCCGCCCGGAGGGACGCATTTTGGCCATTACAGCTTGGACAGGTAGGCAGTGACGAAGCCCTCCAGATCGCCGTCCATGACGGAGGAGATGTCGGTGACCTCGTAGCCGGTGCGGTGGTCCTTGACCATGGTGTAGGGCTGGAACACGTAGGAGCGGATCTGGCTGCCCCATTCGATCTTCTTCATTTCGCCCTTCACGCTTTCAAGGAGCTGCTGCCGCTCCTGCTCCCGGCGCTCGGCCAGCTTGGCGCGGAGCATCTTAAAGCAGGTCTCCCGGTTCTGGATCTGGCTCCGCTCGTTCTGGCACTGCACCACGATGCCGGTGGCCAGGTGGGTGATGCGAACGGCGGAGTCGGTACGGTTTACGTGCTGGCCGCCGGCGCCGGAGGCCCGGTAGGTGTCGATGCGGATGTCCTCGGGGCGGATCTCGAGCGAAGCGTCGTCCTCGATCACCGGGGCCACGTCCAGGGAGGCGAAGGAGGTGTGCCTGCGGGCGTTGGCGTCGAAGGGGGATATGCGCACCAGCCGGTGCACGCCCCGCTCGCTCTTCAAAAAGCCGTAGGCGTTGTCGCCGGACACCTCGAAGGTGACGGACTTGATGCCCGCCTCGTCGCCGTCCAGCATGTCCAGCTCCTTGAGCGTAAAGCCCATCCGCTCGGCGAAGTGGACGTACATGCGGTAGAGCATCTGCGTCCAGTCCTGGGCCTCGGTGCCGCCCGCCCCGGCGTG
>CADAGW010000098.1 GCA_902787475.1 uncultured Eubacteriales bacterium | reverse complement strand
GATGCAGGACGCGCTGCACACGCCGTCCTTGAAGGTGTAATACATGCCCATGTCGTCGCAGTCCATGTATTTTTCCACAATGAACCGCTTTTTCTTGGAGAAGGACAGGGCGTAGGGAACGGCCTTTTTCAGCTGCTCCACATTGTCGCACTTCACGATCCCCTGCCCGCTGGCGCTGTCCACCGGCTTCACCATCACGGGGAATTCGATCTTGTCGATGTCCTCCTGCCGCATCTCGGCGTCCAGGTAGAACTCCGGGATCCCGTGCACGCCGTACTGCTCGCAAGTGGCCTTGAATATATCCTTGAACGCGAACACGTCCACGATCTTCTGAGTGGCATAGCAAGGCAGATTCAGCGCGTCGCACACCTTGCAGTAGGAAGGCACCAGCATGTCCGCCACGCCCACCAGCACGCCGTCCACCTTCTCCTGGTTGGCCAGAGCCACCAGGCCGGGCACGTCCATGCCGTCCACGTCCGATCCCTTCCAGGCCGCGGCCTTGCCCGGCTCGCCCGGAACGGAGGAAGCCACGATGGTCTTGATGCCCATGTCGTTGGCCAGCTCCACCAGGGGCACTGTCTCCGGGTTGCCCCCCAGGATCAACAGCTTTTTGCCTTCAAACTCTTTCATACCGCTATCCTCCCGCCCTGTCGGCCCAATCGTTTATTTTTTCCAGTCCAGATAATACTGCTCTCCCGGAGCCAGCAGATGGTATTTCTGCTCCGGCAGTTCCTTTTTCAGCAGCTCCATCCACACGCCCGGATCCCCGTGCTGCTCGGCAAACGTCCAATAATGACACGGTATGGTGACCTTGGGCCTGTGGAACGCCGTCAGGCGCACGTTTTGTTCCTCGTTCAGGTTTCCAAACGCTCCGTTGATGGGAGCCAGCATCACGTCGAAGGGGCCGAGATGGGCGATCTCTTCGGCCTTGTCCAGCCTCAGGCACGTATCCCCCGCCAGATAGATCTTGTATCCGTCAACCTCGAACACGAAGCCCACCGCCAGCGGCGCCCCGTCTCCGTGGTCGCAGAACACGGCGTGGACGGTGATGTCATCGCACCGCACGCTGTCGCCCACTTTGACATATGTGACCCTGCCCTCGTCCAGGTGCAGGGCCTTTACATGCTCTTTGCAGTCCTCGGCGCACACCAGCCTCGTGCGGCCGTTGGACAAGAGATACGGCATGGCGTCGATATCGAAATGATCCAGATGCCAGTGGCTGGCCAGCACATAGGAAAGGGGCGTATCCGGGCGCATCACCTTGGGGCTGAGCCGCTTGAACCCGTCGTACCGCTCCACGCAGTCCGTCAGATACAGATCCACGCCCATGGTGGTCCCCCGGGCGCTCTTTAACACGAAGCCCGCCTGGGCCACGAAATTCAGGCTGGTCTTTCCGTCCGGAAACAGCATTCTCGTCTCAAATTCGTTCATGCGGAAACCTCTTCCTTCTCCTCATCCAGCACAGACAAAAACCGCCTGGGGATGCTCCATTCGTCCATGACCCGTCCGTCGGGGCCGTATCCGATAAACTCCCCCGTCTGGCCGGTGGCGCTCATCGCCCGTTCCTTTTTGGACAGCGTCTTTTTGACCAGCAGGCAGAACATGCGTATGTCAGTGAAAAAGCTCACGTTTTCCACATACCATATATCGTTGTCGAGCCGGCCCTGCCACCCCTCCCTGGCCGCGGCCCTGTCGTGGAACGGGCACTCAAGGCCCGGCCTCACCAGATGCCGCTGGGCGTGATAGGCGCTGAATCTCTCCAGATATTTTTTCGTCAGCGGCCTGGGGCCGATGATGGACATGTCCCCCTTGACCACGTTCCACAGATTGAGCAGCTCGTCCAGGGAGGTCTTTCTCACGATCCTCCCCCACTTGGTCACTCTCTCCTCGGGCTGAAGGAGGATATTGTCCTCGTTGACCGCGTTGGTCATGTTGCGGAATTTGGTCATGATGAAGGCCTTGCCGCCCCTGCCGATCCGCTCCTGATGAAACAGGATGGGCCAGCCCACGTCGAAATACGTGATCACGCCCAGTATGAGGTTGACGGGCAGGGACACGATAAAGCCCAGTCCGCCGATCAGAAGGTCCAGCGCCCTTTTGCCGTATTTCACGTAAAAGGTTGGCCGGGGCTCCACATGTTTGCCCTGCCCAGCGCCGTCTTTGCGCCTTTCCTCCCGCACCGCGGCGGCGATCCGCCGCCTGTCGTCTTCGGAAATGTGGGCCCATTCATCGGGGGTGATGTATTCCGCGTTCTCTTTCATGGCGCATTCATCCATTCATGCATATTTGTACCCCGGACGGGCCGTCAGCCGGGCAGGATCTCTCTGCTGCCGTACATCTTTTCGTAGTAGTTCATGTACTCCCCGCTGATGATCTTCTCCCACCACTGTCTGTTGTCCAGATACCAGCGGATGGTCTTTTGGATGCCGTCGGCGAATTTCGTCTCCGGCAGCCAGCCCAGCTCCCTGTGGATCTTGGTGGGGTCGATGGCGTAGCGCATGTCGTGGCCCTTCCTGTCCTCCACGTGCACGATCAGGCTTTCCGGCTTGCCCAGCTCTCGGCAGATCAGCCTCACGATGTCGATGTTCCGCATCTCGTTGTGGCCGCCCACGTTGTAGACCTCGCCCGCCCTGCCCCTGCGGATGATCAGGTCGATGGCCCGGCAGTGATCCTCCACATACAGCCAGTCCCGCACGTTTTTCCCCTCGCCGTATACCGGCAGGGGCTTGTCATTGAGGGCGTTGGCGATCATCAGGGGGATCAGCTTTTCCGGGAAATGGTAGGGCCCGTAGTTGTTGGAGCAGCGGCTGATGGTAGCGGGCAGTCCAAACGTCCTGTGATACGCCAGCACCAGCAGATCCGCCCCGGCCTTGGACGCGGAATAGGGACTGCTGGTATGTATGGGCGTTTCCTCGGTAAAGAACAGGTCGGGCCGGTCCAGCGGCAGATCCCCGTACACCTCGTCGGTGGACACCTGGTGATACCGCCCGATGCCGTGCCGCAGGCACATGTCCATCAGCGTCTGGGTGCCCAGCACGTTGGTCTGCAGGAATATCCCCGGATTGAGTATGGACCGGTCCACGTGGCTCTCCGCGGCGAAGTTCACCACCGCGTCCGGCTTTTCCTCATGAAAGAGCTGGTCCACCGCCTCCCGGTCGCATATGTCGGCCCGCACGAAGCGGAAATTGGGCCGGTCCATCACGCTCTCCAGCGTGGACAGATTGCCCGCGTAGGTCAGCTTGTCCAGACAGATCACTCTGTCCTCAGGATGCTCCCTGAGCATATGGAAAATGAAATTGCTGCCGATGAAGCCGGCGCCGCCCGTCACGATGATCTTCATTTCCAACACCGCCTAATCGTTTTTGACGCTTTTCAGTCAGGAAAGTATGATATCGCAGATCCGGTCCACGTCTTCCATGGCCAGTCCCTCGTACATGGGAACGGTGAGTATGTTCATCGACACGTCGTGGGCCACGGGCGTGGCCTTGCCGGCCGCATCCCGATAGCACTCCATGTCGTTGACAGCGGGGTAGAAATACTTCCGGGAGTAGATGTCCTTTTCCCGCAGGGCTGCGAACACGTCGTCCCGGCTCTTGCCAAACTTCTCCCTGTCGAAGTAGATGGGGAAATAGGCGTAGTTGTGGATCACGTCCTTCTGCTCGGGGCAAAGGATCAGCCCATCCACGCCGCTCAGGCGCTCAAAGTAGCGGTCGTGCACCTGCTTGCGGGAACGGATGTACTCGTCAATGCGCTTGAGGTTGCATATGCCCATGGCCGCCCGGAATTCGTCCAGCTTGGCGTTTCCGCCGATGGCGCTGACCTCCTCCGCCCCATGGATGCCGAAATTCTTCAGCTCGTGAAGAGGCACGCCGTACCGTTTGTCGTGGAAGGCCACCGCGCCGCCCTCGATGGAGTGAAACACCTTGGTAGCGTGGAAGGAGAACATGGTGGCGTCTCCGAAATTGCCCACGCCGATGCCGTGATAGGTCTCGCCGAAGGCGTGCGCCCCGTCGTATATGACCTTGAGGCCGTGCTTCCTGGCGATGTTCTCGATCCGGTTCACGTCGCATATGTTGCCGTATACGTGCACGGGGACGATGGCCACCGTCTTGTCGGTGATCAGCTCCTCGATCCTGTCCGGATCCATGCAGTAATCGGACATGCGGATGTCGCAGAAGACGGGCTTCAGATTGTTCCTTGATATGGCGTGGGTGGTGGATACAAACGTATACGGCGTGGTGATCACCTCGCCGCCTCCTGCTTCCTCTCCCCTCTGCTTGAGGCCCAGCGCCTGTATGGCCATCTCCAGCGCCATATGGCCGTTTACAAACAGGCTCAGCTCCGGCACGTTCAGATAATCCATCAGCATGCCCTGGAACTTTTTGTACACCGGCCCCATGTTCGTCAGGATCCGGCTTTCAAATATGGGCTGTATTTCCTTAATATAGTCCTCTATGTCCGGCATGGAGCTGCGGGTCACAAATATCGGCATACGTCGTCTCTCTCCTCATATATCGTCATCGCCGTCACTGACGGAAAAGCCATTTTTTAAGCATTCGTGATTGTATTGTACCAGTTTCTTTATGAACTGTCAACCGTATTTGTCTTTAGCTTTTGGTTGCCTTTGCCAGATCGGGCCTGCATACCGTTGCGTGAGGAGCGCGGATATGGTATAATCATGTGAATTCCATGAGCGAAACTCCCACTCATTATGTACAGGAGGCATCCATGAAGGACATCAGAGTACTGTTTCTGGGCAACAGCCATACGTTTTTTAACGACATGCCCCATCTCTTTGCTGAGATATACGCCCTGACCGCGGGACATGAGGCCCAGGCTTCCATGCTGGCCTACCCGGGGCGGACGCTGGCATGGCACCTGAATGAATACTTTTCCCTCCGGTACGCGCTGATGTATGGGAAGCTGGATTACTGCTTTATCCAGCAGGCAGCGCATCCCTTCCCCAGGGAGGAGGACACCCTGGCCGCCGGGAAGGAGATATCCCGCATGTGCCGCGATTGCGGGGTGACGCCTGTGTTTTCCATGACCTGGGCGGAGAAGATCAGCCCCGAGGCCCAGCCCCTCATGGCCCGGGTGTACCGGCGGCTGGCCCAGGAGACCGGCGCTCTCCTCTCCCCGGTGGGCGAGATCTGGCAGGATGTGCGGGAGAAGCATCCGGATATCGAGCTGTATTACCGGGACGGAGCCCACGCCTCCCCCTACGGCGACCTGCTCATCGCCGCCACTCACGTGGCGACTTTAGTCGGTTCAGAATGTCCCCTGCGCATGACCGACCATGTTCTGGATTTTGATCTGCAATATGCCGATGCCCGCTCCCCTGCCGCCAAAATGGATGAACGATCCATGCGGATCCCCGCCGATCCCATCAAAACCGAATCCATTCGGTCTTTGATCGTGAAGCATATTTCCTGACGAAATCCACGCAAAAAGGAGCCGATGAGCGGCTCCTTTTGCTTGTATATCCGATTTTACTGGGGCTGCTTGCCGATATAGGCCAGTATGCCGCCGTCCACGTAGAGCACGTGGCCGTTGACGAAGTTGGAGGCGTCGGAGGCCAGGAACACGGCGGGACCCTGCAGATCCTCGGTGCTGCCCCAGCGGGCCGCGGGGGTCTTGGCCACGATGAACTGGTCGAAGGGATGGCGGCTGCCGTCAGGCTGACGCTCCCTCAGAGGCGCGGTCTGGGGCGTGGCGATGTAGCCGGGGCCAATGCCGTTGCACTGGATGTTGTACTCGCCGTACTCGGAGCAGATGTTGCGGGTGAGCATCTTCAGACCGCCCTTGGCGGCGGCATAGGCGGACACGGTCTCCCGGCCCAGCTCGCTCATCATGGAGCAGATGTTGATGATCTTGCCGTGGCCCTTCTTGATCATGGAGGGGATGACGGCCTTGGAGCAGATGAAGGGGGCGTTCAGGTCCACGTCGATGACCTTGCGGAAATCGGCGGCGCTCATCTCGATCATGGGGATGCGGCGGATGATGCCGGCGTTGTTCACCAGGATGTCGATGACGCCCACTTCTTTTTCCACCTGAGCCACCAGGCCGGTAACGGCCTCTTCATTGGTCACGTCGCACACATAGCCGTGGGCGGGGATGCCCTTCTCGGCATAGGCGGCCAGGCCCTTGTTCACCAGGTCCTGATTGATGTCGTTGAACACGATGGTGGCCCCAGCGGCGTGGAACGCCTCCGCGATGGCGAAGCCGATGCCGTAGGAAGCGCCGGTGATCCAGGCGATCTTGCCTTCCAGAGAGAATGCTTTCATATCCATGGTGTTTTCCTCCTTTATCGAAGCAGGCTGCTTGGACGCGCCGCTTTATCGAAGCTCAGTGGTGGGGATGTTGTCCATATCGTCGAAGGCCTGGTTCTCGCCGCCCATGGCCCAGATGAAGGTGTAGTTGCTGGTGCCCGCGCCGGCGTGGATGCTCCAGGAGGGAGAAATGACCGCCTGCTCGTTCTGCATCACGATGTGCCGGGTCTCCTGGCCCTCGCCCATCATGTGGAACACCACGTTGTCCTTGGGCACTTCAAAGTAGAAATAGACCTCCATGCGGCGCTCGTGGGTGTGAGCGGGCATGGTGTTCCACACGGAGCCGGGCTCCAGCACCGTCATGCCCATGGAGAGCTGGCAGGTCTTGAGCACGGAGGGATGGATGAACTGGTTGATGGTGCGCTTGTTGCTGGTCTCCAGAGCGCCCAGGGGCCGCTTGG
>CADAGW010000097.1 GCA_902787475.1 uncultured Eubacteriales bacterium | reverse complement strand
TATAGTCCATCACCGTGGCGAAGGTGGGGTAGAGGTAGGGCATCAGCATGTCGCACCCGGCGCACCGGGCCTGATCCCGCAGGGACTGGATAAGGGGCGAAAAGGCGCGGACAAGGCCCGTCTCATTTTCGGCCTTCGGCGCCTTCGCCGCCTCCATCTCCTCCAGGGAGGGAAGCTCCTCCTCAAACAGATCGTCCCAGGGGGGCAGATCGTCGGGTATGTCCTCCCGGGCCTTTTCCGCCTTGGGCGCGTCCTGGGCCTTGCCCAGGGCCTCCTCCAGCCGGTCCGCCGCGGAGCTGGCCTCCTCCGCCGTCAGGGGCGTCTCGGTGGCGGGCAGTATGGTGCACCGGGCGATGCGGGATATGGATCTCTGGCTGTCCGCGTCAAATTCCCGGAGGGAGTCGATCTCGTCGCCGAAAAACTCCACCCGCACGGCGTTGGGCAGGCCCACGGGGAACACGTCCACGATGCCGCCCCGAAGGGCGCACTGGCCCCGGGCCTCCACCCGGCTGGCCGCCTCGTATCCCGCGTCCACCAGCCTGCGCATGAGACCCTCCGGGGACAGCTCGTCCCCCTCCCGCAGCTCAAACACAGCCTGGTCGAACCGTTTGCGGGGCATGAGCCGGTACAAAAGGGCGCTGGGCGTGGTCACCAGGGCCCGAAGGCTCCCCCTGGCCGCCGCCCCCAGGGCCGACAGACGCCGGGCCGCCAGATCGGTGCTCTGGGCGTCCATCCGCTGGAAGGACACCTCCCGCCCGGGCAAAAGGGCCACCCGCCCGTCCAACAGGCTGGTCAGGTCGTCGTAGGCCTGCTGGGCCTCCGGCTCCGTGGCGGTGACGAACAGAAGGGGCCGCTTTAATTCCATGGCCAGGCCCGCCATCAGGTGCAGTCTCTGGCTGTCGTCCACGCCGTACACGGCAAATATGCCGCCGGCTCGGGCGGCCTCGGTCAGCTTATTGAAGGCGTCGATCTCCTTTAGGGGATCGAATATCCATTGCATGGGGTGGGGCATGGGTCCTCCTTGGGCGTTTTGGACACGAAAATACGGCGGAGCGCGCATTTCGGCGCTTCGCTACCTGCTCATGGTATCATATTTTGGAGGGAAAAGCAAGGGAATCTTTGAAAATCAAATGAAACAGGCCGTACCATTGCGACGAAGCCGCAACGACACGACCCACACATTTTCCCCGCCCGAAGGGCGAAGATGGGATTCCAAAGGGGCTGGCCCCTTTGGTCAGGGGTTCGGGGGTGGAAAACCCCCGGCGTCTCCCCGTTCCTCCTTCGGCGCCTTGGGCGGCTTACCGTAGAGCGTGGCCTGCTGGGAGGCGAAGCTGGGCCCCCGGGTGATGAAGGTGCAGATCACGTCCCCGGCGGCGTTCATGGCGTCGAAAGCCGCCTGCCGGTCCTCGGGGGTCTCGTACCGGCTCAATACCCAGTCCGCCAAGTCCCACTGGGGCGGCGGCGCGCCCACGCCCATCCTGACCCGGGGGAAATCGTCCCGGCCCAGGAGGTATATGATGGATCTCATGCCGTTGTGGGTGCCGGCACTGCCCTTTTCCCGCATGCGAAGCCGGCCCAGGGGCAGGTCGATGTCGTCGTACACCACGATCAGGTGATCCATATCCACCTTGAACCAGTTGACCAGCGCCGTCACGCTCTCCCCGGACAGATTCATAAACGTCTGGGGCTGGGCCAACACGATCTTTTCCCCGGCCAGCCGCCCCTCGCCGTATACGGCCTTGCACTTGAGCTTGTCCATTTTGATGCCAAGCCGGTCGGCCAGCAGCGTCACCACGTCGAACCCGGCGTTGTGCCGGGTATGCTCATATTTGGAGCCGGGATTGCCCAGCCCCACCACCACGTACACTTCTTACTCCTCCCGTCTGTTCAGGCAGGTGAAGGGGGGCAGTACCGCCCCGTCGGGCACCGCGGCGTTCTCGATCACCGCGTGCTCCAGGCGGGCCCCCGCGCCGATGACGGAATCCTTCACCAGGCTGTTGCCCAGCTGGGCCCCGGCCCCTATGGAGGAGCGGACGATCTGGCAGTTGGCCCGGAGGATGCACCCCTCGCCGATCACCGAACCGGAGCCGATCTCGCAGCCCGGATGGAGCACCGTGTCCCGGCCGATCATCACGTCCGGCTGGATGTACACCCGGCTGGGGTCGATCATGGTGACGCCCGCGCGCATGTGGCGGGCGTTGATCCGGCGGCGCATCATCTCGTCGGCCCGGGCCAGCTGGACCCGGTCGTTGACCCCGGCGCACTCCGCGGTCTCAAGGGCCGGCACGGCCCGCACCACACCGCCGTTCTGGGCGATCAGGCGGATCACGTCGTGAAGCCGCCTCTCCCCGCCTTCGGGCACGGGCAGCTGATCCAGCGCCGTGAACAGGGCCTCGATGGAAAATGCGTACACCGCGGCGCTGACCTCGGTGATGGAGAACTGGCCGCCGTTCAGGTCCTTTTCCGGCACCACCGCCGTCACCTGGCCGCCGTGGCGGATCACCCGGTCATAGCCGAAGGGCTTCTCCGGCAGGGCGGTCAGCACCGCCGCCTGGGCCCCGGACTCGATCTCGTTGAGCAGGCGGGCATAAGTCTCCCGCAGCACCAGGGGCTTGTCGGCGGAGGTGACGATGACGCCGCCCGTCCGGCCCGCAAGCAGGCTCCTGCAGGCCTCCACGGCCTGGGCGGTGCCGGGCTTTTCGTCCGTGTCCTGCCGGGCGAACAGGGCCCGCCCGTGGCAGGCGGCCTCCACTTTTTCGCCGTTCTGGCCGGTGACCACGATCTTTTCGGGGCACAGCTCGTCCAGGGCCCTGAGCACATGCTCGATCATGGGCGCGCCGCACACGTTGTGCAGGGGTTTGGGGGTATCAGACAGCATTCTGGCGCCTTCACCGGCAGCCATGATAATCGCGGGTGCGTTCATTTGGTCTCCTCCAACTGGTTTTGCTTTGTATTTTCGGTTTTTTCGCCCAGGGCCCAGGGGGTGGGGTATACGTGGGCCCCGTCGGGAGACAGGCTGCCCACCTCCATCAGCGCGCGGACGCCGTTTAAGGCCTTTTTTTCCGGCTGGGTGGTGCCTATGGCCACGCACACGCCCACCACCGTCACGTTAAACTCGTCCATCAGGTCGCACATGCCCTTTAAGGTGCCGCCCGCCTTCATAAAATCGTCCACGATCAGGGCCCTCTGGCCCTCCTTCACGGCCCGGCGGGACAGGGCCATGGTTTCGATCTTGTCTCCCTCCGCGCCGGAGGCGTAGCTGATCTTGACCGCGGAACCCTCGTACACCCGGCTGTCCCGGCGGGCGATGACCAGCGGCACGCACAGCTTCTGGGCCGTGGTCATGGCCAGGGGAATGCCCTTGGTCTCCATGGTCAATACGAAATCCACGCCGCTGTCGTAATAATCCCGGGCGATGACGGCGCTCATGAAATCCACCGCCTCCGGGTCGCAGATCACGTCGGATATATACAGATATCCCCCCGGCAGAAGCCGCCCCGGCTCGCACAGCCGTTTGGACAGCCGCTCCAGCTCCTCACGGGCCCGCTGGGGGTCGGGTATGGGCCGGAAGCGGACGCCTCCCGCCGCGCCGGACACGGTGGACACCTGCCCGAGCCCCCATTCGGAAAACAGCTCCGAGAGGATGAGTATGTCCTCGCTCACCGTGGACTTGGCCGAGGCAAACAGGTCGCCGAACTGCGACAGCGTAAAGATCCGATTGGGCGAGCCGGTGAGGATCCGCCCCATGGCGGCCAGCCGCTCGTTTCGTTTGACGCGCTCCGGCATACTCCAACCTCCTTCCTGGGAAAACCCGAACATTCTGACACTTCTCCACATTATACTTCGTCTTTTGTTATGTTTCTACCCGAAAACGGAGGGTTTTCGGCTCATTACGAGATTTTAACTTCACTGTCCCACAATCCTCTTGCACCCGATGGGCGCGAAACCGTATAATAGATATGCGTGAGTATCATTTAAGAGGAAGATGAAAATGACCGACGGCAAAGCGCATGTGCATTTTATCGGCATCGGAGGCAGCTCCATGTCCGGCCTGGCCAAGATGACCCAGGCCATGGGCAGTGAGGTGTCCGGCTCCGACCGCACCCGTTCCCATAAAACAGAGGACCTTCAGCATATGGGCATGACCATACACATCGGCCACGCCCCCGAAAACGTGGACGGCGCGGATCTGGTGGTATATACCGCCGCCATCCCCGAGGACAATCCGGAGCTTTCCGCCGCCCGGCAGAGGGGCATACCCTGCATGGAGCGGGCGGCGTATCTGGGCCGCATGATGGATGCCTATCAGCAGGTGATCTGCGTCAGCGGCACCCACGGCAAGACCACCACCACCTCCATGATCGCCCAGACCTTTTCCTATTGCGGCGAGAACCCCACCATCCACATCGGCGGAGAATTGGACGCGGTGGGCGGCGGCGGCGTGGTGGGCGGCAAGGAGTTTTTCGTCTGCGAGGCCTGCGAGTACAAGCGGAGCTTTCTGTCCTTCCATCCCACCGTGGCGGTGATACTCAACATCGACGAGGATCACCTTGACTATTATAAAGACATAGACGACATCGAGTCCGCCTTCGATGAGTTCGCCCACAAGACCCCCAGAGACGGCGTTGTCATCGGCTGGGGCGACGATTTCCGGGTGCGCCGGGTGCTGGAGCAGAGCGACAGGAGGACCCGCACGTTCGGCCTGGAGCCCTTCAACGAGCTGAGGGCGGAGGACGTCACCTACGACGAGCAGGGGAGGGCGTTCTTTACCGCTACCCTCTTCGGCCATCCGCTGATGGACGTGCAGCTCAAGGTGGCGGGGGAGCACAGCGTGGTGGACGCCCTGGCCTGCATCGCCGTGGCGGAGACCATGCAGCTGCCCATGACCCAGGTGGCCCAGGCCCTGAGCCAGTTCACCGGGGCCCACCGCCGGTTCGAGCTGACCGGCGTGGTGGACGGGGTGAGGCTCTACACCGACTACGGCCACAACCCGGCGGAGATCAGAAACGCGCTGCACATCGCCGCCCTCCAGCCCCACAATACCCTGTGGAGCGTGTGGCAGCCCCACACCTATTCCCGCACAAAGACCCTCTTTGACCAGTTCCTCACCACCTTCGGCGAGGCGGACAAGGTGCTCATCACCGACATCTGCGCCGCCCGGGAGACCGATCCCGGCGACATAAGCAGCGACATGCTCATCGGCCCCCTGAGGGGAAAGGGCGTGGACGCGGTGCACACCCCCTCCTTCGACGACACCGAGGCCTACCTTCGGGCCCACTGGCAGCCGGGCGATCTGGTGATCACCCACGGCTGCGGCGACATCGACCTGCTCAACGAGCAGATCTCCCTGCACGGAGATACAAAGGAGATGGAAACATGAAGGCCATCATACTGGCCGCCGGCTACGCCACCCGGCTCTACCCCCTGACCATCGACCAGCCCAAGGCCCTGCTGCCCATCGGCGGCAGGCCCATGCTGGGTTACCTCTGCGACGCCATCGCCGGCGTGGAGGGCATGAATGAGGTGCACCTGGTGACCAACCACCGCTTCGAGGGCCATTTCAGGCGCTGGGCGGAGGAGGCGGCGGGAGAGTACCCGGGCCTTCGCTTCGTCATCTGGGACGACGGCACCACCTCCGACGGGGACAAGCTGGGGGCGGTGGGGGATATCGGCTTCGTCATCGACCGGGCCAACCTGGGCGACGACGTGCTGGTGGCCGCCTCCGACAACTTCTTCACCTTCCCCCTTCGCTATTTCGTGGACGATTTCCGCCGCCACGGGAAGGACACCGTGCTGGCCGCCCGGTTCAAGGACGAGGACAAGCACCTTCTGACCCGCTTCGCCGTGGCCACGCTGGACAGCGACAACCGGGTGCTGGACATGGTGGAAAAGCCCAAGGTGCCCCCCACGGACATCGGCATATACGCCCTCTACCTCTACCGCCGGGACACCCTGCCCCTGTTTAAGGACTATTTGGACAGCGGCGCGTCCCCCGACGCCCCGGGCCATTTCCCCGAGTGGCTGTGCCGCCGCAGGGAGGTCAGGGCCTATCTCTTCGAGGGCGAATGTGTGGACATCGGCACCCCCCAAAGCTACAAGGAGATCTGTGAGAGAATGGACAGGGGCGACATCGTCCCGGCCAAATGAACTGGGATTTGAGACGGTACACGTCTGAATCATGAAACGAAGGGGGCGGATTGCTTCGTCACTTCGTTTCGCCCAATGACGACGGAGGCTTTTGTCATTGCGAGGAGGTGCTTTGGACCGGCGAAGCAATCCCTATCCCCTGTCAAAAGAAGAATGGTTTGAAAGGATGATACCCATGATCGAATGGAAAAACCTGGATACCCTGAAGGCATATGGCACCCTCAAAAACGCCCCCAAGGTGGACCTGAAGAGCGTCATGTCCGGCGAAAACGGCGCAAAGCGCGTCAGGGAATACGCCGTGCCCATGGCGGGCGGCCTGTGCTACAGCTACGCCGCCAAGGCGGTGGACGACGCCGTGCTTTCCGCCCTGTCCGACCTGGCCGATGAGGCCCAGCTTGCCGACAAATACCAGGCCCTCCTGGACGGCGAGGTGATCAACACCGGCGAAAAGCGGCTGGTCCTCCATCAGCTGACCCGCGGCCAGCAGGGCAGGGACGTGATCTCGGGGGGCGAAAACAAGCGGGAATTCTATCTGGCCCAGCAGAAAAAGGCCGACGAGTTCGCGGGTAAGGTGCACGCCGGCCAGATCGTCAAC
>CADAGW010000096.1 GCA_902787475.1 uncultured Eubacteriales bacterium | reverse complement strand
GTGCCCATCGTGGCCATGACCGCCAACGCCTTCGCCGAGGACGTGAAAAACGAGGAGGCGGCGGGAATGAACGGGCACATATCCAAGCCCCTGGACGTGGACGACATGGTAAAAACGCTCAGTCGGGTATTTGGCGCGTGAGGATTCAGGCTTTGTCAAAACCGCATATGGATATCCAAAACGGGTCGCTTCCATCGGGGAGCGGCCCGTTTGATTGAATTGTGCCAAAGGCGCTATTCTTCCACTTCGAAAATGCCCTCGATCTCCACGGGGATGTTGCCGGGGAGGGCGTTCATGCCAACGGCGGAGCGGGAAGGCGCGCCGTTTTCCTCGCCGAAGAGGGCGACAAGAAGGCCGCTTCCCCCGTTGGCCACCTGGGGCTGGCTGTAGAAGTCGTCGGCGCCCGCCACGAATACGGTGATCTTGACGCAGTTTTTGATCCTGTTTAAGTCACCCACCGTCTTTTCCATCACGGCGAGGACGTTCAGCATGGCCTGGCAGGCGTATTTCTGGCCTTCCTCCACGGTAAATTCCCGGCCCAGCTTGCCCGTGACGGGGGCGTCGATCACCGGGCCGCAGCCGGAGACGTAGTAAAGGCCCTTGCCGAACCGCTTGGCGGGAGAATACACGCCGCCCTTTTGCGGGGCCTTGGGGAGGGTCAGTCCCAGTTCCCTGAGCTTCTCGTACACGTCCATGTTCATATCTCCTTTCCGTCGGCCAGGCACACTCGGCCCGCCATGTCGCCAGTCATTTGTCCGTCTTTCCAGGCGGTCTTTCCCGCCACCAGCACCCGCTCCACGCCCTGGGACAGGACCCGGGAGCGGGCATAGTCCGCCTTGTCTGTAAGGGTCGATTCGTTGATGATACACACGTCCGCGTCCATGCCCGGGGCCAGTATGCCCTTTTTGCCGAGGCCCAGGGCCCGGGCGGGGAGCATGGTCATCTTCATCACCGCCGTTTCAAGGGGCAGTATCCTCCGGTTCAGGGCGAAGTCCCGTATAAAGTGGGGAAACGCGCCGTAGAGCCGGGGGTGGGGATTGTCTCCCCCGCCGTAGAGGGCGTCGGATATGAGGACGCTGTAGGGAAGCCGAGCCACCGCGTCCACGTCGTGATCGTCCATGCTCATGACGATGATGCCCACGAGGCCATTCTCCCTGGCCATCAGCTCCGCGGCAAAGAGGGCGGGGTGGGCATAGCCCAGGCGACGGGACAGGCTCTCCATGTCCTGCCCGCTCATCCAGCGGTCCTCCTGATGGTGGGTGGAGGCGATGAGGATCCTGTCCCAGCCGATGGACAGGGCCATGTTGTCCCAGTCCGGGTGGGCTCGGCTGACGGAGAGGCGGAAGGCCTCTCGGCCCTCTTTGGTAGACAGATAGTGGAGGGTCTCTTCGTTGGTGTCCCGGAGGATGTCCGGCGGAATCAGGGAAAAGATGGTGGTGGAGCCGCCGGAATAGGGGTAGAAATCCACCGTCACCTTTTGGCCCCGGGCGCGGGCGGCCTCGATGTGTTCCATGGCTTCGTATATGCCCCGGCCCCAGTTGCGGATGCCGGTGCACTTGAAGTGGCTGATCTGAAGGGGCACGCCCGCCGTGTCCGCCACACGGATCACCTCGTCCACGCTTTTGACCAGGCTGTCCCCCTCGCCCCGGATGTGGGTGGTGAGGATCCGCCCGGCACGGGCTGCCGGGGCGATCACAGCCGCCTGCTCCCGCTCGGTGGTGTAGCACTCCGGCTGGTACATAAAGCCCAGGGTGACGCCCAGGGCCCCCTGATCCATGGCGGAGGCCACCAGCGCCTGGGCCGACTGAAGCTCTCCCGGCGTATAGGGCGACGGGGAAAAGCCCTTTACCGCCACCTTCACCGCCCCGGTGGCGGCCATGACGCCCATGTGGATGGGCTTGGGCGTGGCGGAGAGGGCGGAAAAATAGGCTTCGAAGGTGGGATAGAGACAGCCGTCCGTATCTCCCAGCACGGGCAGGGAGAAGGAGCGGTAGCTGTCCTGCATCTTTTCCGGGATGGGCGCGCAGGCGATGCCGCAGTTGCCCACCGCCGCGAAGGTGATGCCCTGGGACAGCTCGGCCATGCCGAAGTCCCCGTCCCGCATGGGGGCCACGTCGCAGTGGCGGTGCATGTCCACAAAGCCGGGGCAGACGATTTTGCCCGAGGCCTCTACGATCTCATCCGCCCGGGCCGATATATTGGGCTCCACGGCCTCTATGCTCCCGTCCCGGATCAGCACGTCGCGCTGTCTCTCCGCTCTTCCGGTGCCGTCTATGATCCGCCCGCCCTTGATCAGCGTGCGCATGGCATCCTCCTCTTTTCTTACACCAGCATGCCCCGGGCGTCGACTTTTTGCTTTGTCAGGGCGCCGTTTTCGAGCAGATACACCTCGTTTTGCAGGTTCACGGCGGGGCAGACGTGTATGGGCATCAGTTCGAGCTTCTGGCCCACACGAAGGCCCAGCTCCGGCCCGTCGCAGGTGATCATGCCGTGCTCCTCGTTCATGCGCAGAAGGTGCAGATCGTCCCGGCCCACCACGGCGGCGTAGCCGGGATAATAGTCCGGGGCCGTCATGGGGGTGATGTCCATGGGGAAGGTCTTGGTGCCGCCGTCTATGACGGCGTACTGCCCGCCGGGGGTGCTGACCACGGTGGCGTATATGCGGGCCGCCACCTCGTCCGGCGCGGCGGCGTGCTCCCGGACCATCATCAGGTCGCCAAATATATAGGTGCCGGGGCGGATCTCGGTGACAAGGCCCGTGTCGGCGCAGGTGAGCCCGGTGGGGGTGCTGCCGGCGCTGACGTCCCGTATGTCTATGCCCGCATTTCGCAGGGCCCGGGCGGTGTCCCCCATCAGCCGGCCCTCCTCCTGCCCGGCCAGAGCGTTGTCCCGGGTGGGCCGGCCGTCCAGGATCAGGCTTTTGAAGGTGTATATGCCGGTGAGGCGGAGGTGCTTCATGGTGTGGGCGATATCAAGGGCAAGAGAGAGCGCCTCGTCCCTTGGCGAGCCGGTGCGCCTGGCCCCGGTGTCCACCTCCAGGCGAACCTCCAGGGTGACGCCGGCCTCCTCCGCGGCGGCGTTCAGGGCCCGGGCGCCCTCCAGGCTGTCCACGGCCAGTATGAGGCGTTTGATCCGCCTGTGCAGGGCGATGGCCCGGCGGACGCGGAAATCCCCCACCATGGGGTAAGCGATGAATATATCGTCAAGGCCGCCGTCCGCCATGACCTCGGCCTCCGAGACCTTGCATGCGGTGATGCCCCTGGCCCCGGCCTGCACCTGCATACGGGCGAAGGGGATCATCTTGTGGGTCTTGACGTGGGGACGGAGCGCCACGCCCCGCCTGCCGCACTCCGCCTGCAGGGCGGATATGTTCTTTTTGGCCCTGTCCACGTCGATGACCACGCAGGGGGTCTCAAGGCGGGAAAGCTCTCTCGCGGTGAGAAACATATATCCTCCTATGTCTTCTTGGAACGGCCCAGACGGAACCGGACGCTGCGCTTCAGATATTCAAGATACTCTTCGTCCCGGCACATGGACTTGCCCGGGCTGTCGGACAGCTTGGCCACGGCGCAGCCGTTGACGGTCTGCAGCTTGATCACGATGTTGAGGGCGTCCTCGCAGGTGTCGTTGGAGCAGAAGGTGCCGATGCCAAAGGACACCCGGGCCCGGTCGTGGAACCGGTCGTAGAGGGCCTGGGCCCGGTCGAAGTCCAGGCTGTCGCTGAACAGAAGCATCTTGGTGCGGGGGTCCACGCCGTACTTTTCGTAGTGGGCGATGATCTTTTCGCCCCACTCGTAGGGGTCGCCGCTGTCGTGGCGCACGCCGGTGAAGTTGTTGACCATGGCCCGGTTGAAGTCCAGCAGGAACAGGTCCGTGGTGATGGTGTCGGTGAGGGCGGTGCCGTTGTCGCCCCGGTATTCGTCGTACCAGTCCTCCAGGGCGTAGTGGTTGGTGTAGGCCAGGGGGATGGAGTCTATGCCCTGATACATCTGCACGAACTCATGGGCGTAGGTGCCGATGGGCTTGAGGCCGTATTTCATGGCCAGATATACATTGGACGTGCCGATGCAGTTGCTTGTCTCCCGGGCGAAGCGGCGCACCACCTCGTCCCCCCACTCCCGGGATAGGCGGCGGCGGCAGCCGAACTCGGCGAAGGGGAAGGTGTATTTGCCCCCCTGAAATCCCTTTATCTTGGCGTCCAGCCGCTCCTGGGCGGAGGCGCGCAGGACGCTGTAGTCATATTTCATGCGGAAATAGACCTCGTTTACGATCTCAAGGAGGTATATCTCAAACTGCATGGCGGAGAAGAGGGGGCCCTTGACCACGATCTGAAGCTCTCCGTTTTCGGTCAGGTTGGTGCTTACGTAGTCCCGTATGGGCCGCCACAGGCGCAAAAACTCCACATAGTCGCTCTTGATGAAGCGGATGGACCTTAAGTATTCAAGCTCGTCCTTTCGGAAGGTCAAAGAGCACAGATAGTCGATCTGGTCGTTGATCTCGTCGAACATCTCCCGGGTGAAGGTCACGCCCTCGTTGCGGCAGCGGAAATAGTATTCGCCGCTTAAGTCCGTGTGCTTGTGGAAGATCACCTGGTCCATGTTGAATTTGTAAAGGTCGGTGTCCAGAAGGGATATGACGATGGGGTCAAGCTTCATTTCGTTTCTCCTCCATGAGGTGATACAGCGCCTTTTCTATGTCCGGGGGCACCAGGCCCCCGATCTCCCCGCCGGTGAGAAGGCGCTCTCTCACCTGGGTGGAGGATATGTATTGGGTGTCCTTTGGGGTATGGATGACCCGGATACAGGGCGAAAGGGCCGAAAGATACGGGTCGGTTCCGATGATTGTTTTACAGTCGTCCCCCTGCCGCTCCATGCAGACGATGCCGAATTCCCGGCAGATGTCCTCCACGTGCCGCCAGACTGTACTTAGCTCCCTGAGCTTGTCGGAGCCCATGAGAAGGGAGGCCTGTATCCCCGCGTCCCTGAGACGGCAGAGGGTATGGTAGGTGCGGGGCTGGGCGGGGGCGTATATCTCCCCGTCCCACACCTCCATCCAGGGCCGGGACGAGAGGGCCAGGCGGAGAAGGGACAGCCTTTCTTCGTCTGAAAAGGCGAAGCTCTTGCCCTGCTCGCCCCGGATATAGGCGGATTTGGAGGGCACGAACACCACTTTTTGACGCCCCGTCTCCATGAGGGCGTATTCGGCCAGCGTCAGGTGGGCCAATGTGGGCGGGTTGAAGGCCCCGAAAAAGGCCAGAGCCCCCGTCACCTGTCCCCCGCCTCCGCCGGGAAGGGATCGAGGATCTGGGGCATGCGGCGCTTGTGCATGTTGGCCTTTTCCCGCGCGCGGATCTTTTGGTCCGTTTCCTCGTTTCCGCAGGTGCCCAGGCGGATGAAGGCGTGGATGTCCGCGTAGGACAGGCCCATCTTTTCCTCGTCGCTCATGCCGGAGAGACCGTCGGTGGGTGTCTTTATGACCAGCTCCCGGGGCAGCTCAGGCATGGTGAGGCCCACCTCGACCACTTCCAGGCTCGTGAGCTTTCCCAGCACCGCGAAGTCGCAGGAGGTGTCCCCGTCCTTGGTGCAGTAGCCCACGGTGGCCTCGGACAGGTTGCCCGTGCCCGCCAGCCTGGCCCCCAGGGCCTGGGCGATGTAGCGCAGGGTGGTCATGCGAAGCCGCGGGCCCACGTTGATATCGCTTTCCCGCGCGTAGGGCACGGAGAACTCCCCCTCCCCCGCCCGGCTGCCCAATTGGTCGGTGGCCTCCTTGAGGGCGGCATGGATGGGGCCGATGTTGACGGTGCGGGTTCGGATGCCCAGGGCGGCGCAGACCCTTTGGCTGTCGCTTATGTCCTTTTGCTCCCCGTCGGGCATCATCACGCCGTATACGTTTTCCCGTCCCAGGGCCCTGGCGCACAGGGCGGCGGTGACGGTGGAGTCCTTGCCGCCGGATATGCCGATGACGACTTTCTGAAAGCCCTGCCGCCGGGCGATGTCCCCTATGGCGGCCACCAGGGCGTCCCTGGCCTTTTGGGCGTCGAATGTGTATCCGCTCATATCACAATACCTCGATCTGACAGCTTCTCATGGTTTCAAGGGCGGCCTGGTGCTTCTCCGGGGTGACCCCGGCGCAAAGGCTGGAGGAAACCCGTATGTCCGCCTCGGGAAAGTGGGCCTTGAGCAGGAGGGCGTTGCTGACCACGCATATGTCCGTGCACAGGCCCAGAAGCTCGATTTCCATATGGGCCCCGCCAGACAGGGACTCGATGATCCCCGGCAGCTCCACGCTCCCGAAGGTGGGCTTTTCAAGGCGGGGGCAGCCGCCCAGGGCCCTGTCCACCTCTCCATGGAGACGCCATCCCTCCGTGCCCTTTATGCAGTGCATGACCGGTAAAAACCGCCCCTCCCGGGTGGCCATGTAGTCCTCCCCGTGGGTGTCCAGGGTAGCGATCACCGTTTCCCCGTCCCGCTGGGCGTTTTCGATCCTTTCGCACACGGCGGGGACGATCCTTTGGGCCTCAGGCGTGCCCAGGGAGCCGTCTATAAAATCCTTCTGCATATCCACCACGATCAGAAACTTTTTCGTATCCATATATGTCCCTCCCTTTCCCCCATCCATCATACGCCCGGCGGGGGCGATTGTCAATATGCCCCATGTGAAATTCATTCCGGAGGGCGATCCGGAGGGCGATCCGGCGGTACGAAAATGCCCGGAGGAATACAATCCCCCGGGCCATGCGTCGATGTATATCAGATGCCGAATATGTCGCT
>CADAGW010000095.1 GCA_902787475.1 uncultured Eubacteriales bacterium | reverse complement strand
ACGACGCCGATGGCGACGGCGAAAACGGCGGAGAACACCAGCGACGCGATATACGGCCATCTCTTTTTATCGCGGATAAAGAGGAAGGACAGGATCGTAAGCAGCAGGATCACGCCCATGAAGACGCAAATCAGGAGCGGCAGGTTCATCACCAAAAAGCTGGGGTTGTGATCCGCTCCCAGGAATTTGGAAATGCCCGCCCAGTTGACGCGCAGCGCGATCCAGAAAAGGAAAACCGCCGTGCTGCAGAGCACAGCCACCGCCTGCAGCCAGTATTTCTTTATGAAAGCGCGAAAGGTCATTTCCATACGTCCCTCCTTATTCGTCCGGACCATACAAAGCGCCGCTAAGATCGATTGGCCCGGTGATACGAATACAATACCATACTCGGAGCAAAAATCCAACTGGCTCTTTGTCTGAAAGCGCCCGGATTTTCGCTATGACTCGATACGCCTTCGTGAAGAGGACAGCGATTTTTGTTTCGGCGGGATTGAAAAATCGCCCCGGGAATGGTAAACTTGTGCCGACAGAGAAAAAACCGCGCAATCAAAAAGCTTTTCATGGAGGAAACGAAATCATGTTGCATTGGAACAATCTTGATACGCTGAAAGCTTTTGAAAAGCTGAAAGCAAAAAAAGACAGCTTAAACCTGCCGGAAGCGATGGCGGGCGAAAGCGGAGCGCAGCGCGTCTCGAAGTACACGGTGCCGATGGCCTGCGGGCTTGCCTACAACTACGCGGCGAAGGCCGTTGACGACGAACTGCTCTCCATTCTGAAAGAGCTTGCCCGGGAGGCGCAGCTGGAGGAGAAGTACGCCGCGCTGTACAACGGCGAAATGATCAACACCGGTGAAAAGCGTCTGGTGCTGCACCAGCTGACAAGAGGCCAGTTGGGAGATGCCGTGATCGTGGACGGCGTGGACAAGCGCGCATTCTATGCCGGCGAGCAGAAAAAAGCGGCTGAGTTTGCCCAAAGGGTCCATGCGGGAGAGATCGCCAACGCCGACGGTGAGAAGTTCACGACCGTGGTGCAGATCGGCATCGGGGGAAGCGACCTGGGACCCCGCGCCATGTATCTGGCGCTGGAAAACTGGGCCAAAGAAAACGGCGCATTCCGGCTCGAAGCCCGCTTTATCAGCAACGTGGACCCCGACGACGCAGCGAACGTGCTCAAATCCATTGATCTACCCCACAGCCTGTTCGTGCTGGTCTCGAAGTCCGGCACCACCCTTGAAACGCTGACCAACGAAACCTTTGTCAAGAACGCGCTGAGAGACGCGGGGCTGGACCCCTCCAAACACATGGTCGCCGTCACCAGCGAGACTTCGCCGCTGGCAAAGTCCGATGAATACCTGGCAGCGTTTTTCATGGACGACTTCATCGGCGGGCGCTATTCCTCCACTTCCTGTGTCGGCGGCGTGGTGCTGTCGCTGGCGTTCGGTCCCGAAGTGTTCGCACGCTTCCTGGCCGGGGCCCATGCGGCGGATCTGACGGCAAAGGAGAGCGACCCCTTGAAGAATCCCTCTATGCTGGACGCGCTGATCGGCGTATACGAGCGCAACGTGCTGGGCTATCCGGTCACCGCCGTGCTGCCCTATTCGCAAGCGCTCAGCCGCTTCCCTGCGCACCTGCAGCAGCTCGATATGGAGTCCAACGGCAAGCACGTCAACCGCTTCGGCGCGCCGGTCGCTTATCCCACCGGACCTGTCATCTTCGGCGAGCCGGGCACCAACGGCCAGCATTCGTTCTATCAGCTCCTGCATCAGGGCACGGACGTCGTTCCGCTGCAGTTCGTCGGCTTCCGCAGGAATCAGGCGGGCATGGACGCGGACATTCAGGGCAGCACCAGCCAGCAAAAGCTGTGCGCCAACGTGGCCGCGCAGATCATGGCTTTTGCCTGCGGCAAGCAGGACAAGGATCCCAACAAGAGCTTTGAGGGCGGTCGTCCCTCCAGCATCATCATCGGTGAACAGCTTACGCCGGAATCCCTCGGCGCGCTGCTGGCGCACTTTGAGAATAAGGTGATGTTCCAGGGCTTCTGCTGGAACGTGAACAGCTTCGACCAGGAGGGCGTGCAGTTGGGCAAAGTGCTGGCCAAGCGCGTGCTGGCACACGAAACGGACGGTGCGCTGAAGGCCTACGGCGAACTGCTGGACATCTGATCCGTTCCTCGCCCCGATGTTTCCGATCCAAAACGCTCCCGTCTGGGGAGCGTTTTTTCGATATGACCTGTGCTGCGGCGAAAAGGGCCTCCCCGGCGGGATCCTCACACTCGCCTGCGGGCTCGCTCAGTGCCCGGCTCTGTAAAAGACTATCTTCAGGCAAAATGCCCCCGCGAGGGGGGCGGGATTCGACCTGCGCTGCGGCGCAGGCCCTGGGTTCGGCTCTTGGGCCCCACTGGGGCCCAATTCACTCCCGAACCCACGGCCTTCCGCTTAGGAGCAAAACCTTAAATTGACAAATCCCTATATACGGGGCTTTTTTAGTCCGAAAAATGGGCTTTTTTGCACTTCCAAAATGCCAATAAGTATATATGAATAGGACATTTATCAATAAAAATGTGGTAAAAATGTTGGTATTTTGCTTGCAAGCTACTATTATGGTCACAGTTTACTATTTTTTGTGTGGCAACCTCCCTTTGATCACAACAAAGCCAGGCGCGATTGGACTGTAAAAGATATGCGGAAATAAACGGCCATCAAATGCGGGGAGAGAAGCCAAGTACCAGCATACCTATGGCAGTGGAAATAGCGCTGGTGAATTTTGCAGTAAAGGTCTGTACAGAAAAAGCTACGCCCTGATTGCGCTGGCCGGTCACATAGTGGCCGTATTCCGCGCAGTCGGCAATGAACATAGCTCCCGTAACGGCGCCTGCGCTTCCGAAAAGCGTTTTGATCGCGCACATCGTAAGGTAGAGAGGAATATTCTCGTAGCCTATGTAAAAAATAATGATACCGAACACTTGCAAAAGCATTGAGCAAGGCGTCGCGAGGCCGACGTGGAACATGGAGACCGGCACTTCACGGCTCATCAGAAAGGCGACCGGGATACGTACGAAAAATGCTCCGATGATGCCCTGGACCGGCAGCTCAGCAAGGTCCGCAACCGCATCCGGCACGAGACTAATCCCCAAGTCCTGTCCGAGAACCGGCTGGACTGGGCCGAAATCACCCGGCAGATCCAGTCCCTGTGCCAGCGGATCAAGCGCTTCCAGCGCATCCAGCGAGACACGCCTCGCCTGCTGAACCTTCTCAAAACGGAGCTCCGGGCAAAGCATGCGTTCAAGCATCCGATCAAGAAACAGCAAAAACAACGAACTCGCACCTATGATCTGGAACGATAAAAAGGGAATGTTGCAAAATCTCAAAACAGTGAAAGCTCTCGGAAAGGATTCTCGGGAGATTTTTGCTGTAGTAGACAAATACTATTTCACTATATTATAACCATCAGCCGGGAGGTCCCGGCTGATGATCTTGCGATGCAAACAGGAGGTTTGCCTATGGTGTTATCCTTAGTCTGAGAGCAACGCTGAATCAATACTTCTTCGCATCCTTCACATGAAGGAGGTGGTCCTCATAGGCGGCTAGGTTCCGGGGGTTCTCGGAGACCTCTGTGTCGCCCACGCGCCACCAGGAGCCGTAGCCCTCGGTCATGGACTTGGGCAGGACCCGGATGTCGAACACCACGGGCACGCCCTCTATGGTCTTGGCCTCCTTGAGAGCTGCGTACAGCTCCTGGAGAGAACGGATGGTATATGCTTTGCAACCGTAGCCCTCGGCGATCTTGGCGAAATTCACCGGCATGAAGGAGCCGGAGTGCTCCCCGTCCTCGCCCCGGAAACGGAGCTCGGTGCACAAGGTATCGTTGCCATGGCCCACCTGCAGGTTGTTGATGCAGCCGAAGGAGGCGTTGTTGAACACGCAGACGTTGATCTTCTTGTGCTCCTGGACCGCGGTCAAGAGCTCGGAGTGGAGCATGATGAAGCTGCCGTCGCCCACCATGGCGTACACGTCCCGATCGCCGATGGCGTACTTGACGCCCAATGCGCCGGAGACCTCGTAGCCCATGCAGGAGTAGCCGTATTCCATATTGTATGTATCCACGCCCCGGGCGCACCACATACGCTGCATGTCGCCGGGCAGCGAGCCGGAGGAGCCGATGGCCACGTCCTCAGGGTCGATGGCGAAGTTGATGGCGCCCAGCACCGTGGTCTGGGTGAGGCAAGCGTTCAGGTCTTTGGCGAACCGGTCCGCAGAGGCGGCGTTGGCATCGTTGACCTCGGGCACGTAGCCCTCCTTGTACTCGATGTGCTGCAACCGGTGGAGCTCCCTGGCCCAGCGGTCCCGGGCCGTTTCGATCTCGCCCGTATAAGGAGCTTGGTAGCCCCTGAGCTCCTTGAGTAGCGCCGGCAGGGCCCGTTTTGCATCGGCGATGACGGGCACCGCATCCAGCTTCAGGGCCTGGAACTCGGACACGTTGATGTTGACGAACTTGGCGTCCTCCCGGAACAGCCACTTGGAGGAGGTGGTGAAGTCGGTATAGCGGGTACCTACGCCAATGATCACGTCCGCTTCCTTGGCGATCTCGTTGGCCGCGGAGCAGCCCGTGACACCGATGCCGCCCAGGTTCAGGGGGTGATCGTATACGATGGCGCTCTTGCCCGCCTGGGTCTCGGCGAAGGGGATGCCTGTGGCTTCAGCAAAGGCTTTGAATTCCTCATGGGCTTCGCTATAACGGACGCCGCCGCCGCAGATCAGCAGGGGCTTTTTCGCGGCGCGAATGACCGCCGCAGCCTCCGCCAGGGCCTCCGCCTCCGGCAACCGCCGGGCCAGGCGATGGACCCGCTTCTGGAAAAAGGACTCGGGGTAGTCGTATGCTTCGCCCTCCACGTCCTGGGGGATAGCCAGGCACACCGCGCCGGTGTTGGCTGGGTCCGTCAGCACCCGGAAGGCGGAGAGGAGAGCGCTCATGAGCTGCTCGGGGCGGACGATGCGGTCCCAATAGCGGCAGACGGCTCGAAAGGCGTCGTTGGTGGAGATGGACAGGTCGTGGATCTGCTCGATCTGCTGCAGCACCGGGTCCGGCTGGCGGCAGGCGTACACGTCGCCGGGCAGGATCAGCACCGGGATATTGTTGGCGGTGGCGGTGGCGGCAGCGGTGACCATGTTGGCGGCGCCGGGGCCTACGGAGGAGGTCACGGCGATGATCTTTTTGCGCTTCATCTGCTTGGCGAAAGCCACGGCGGTATGGGCCATGCCCTGCTCGTTCTTGCCCTGCCAGACCTTCAGGCGGCAGGTCTCCTGCCGCAGCGCCTGCCCCAGGCCCACCACGTTGCCGTGGCCGGGCAGCATGATGACACCTTCCACGAAGGGGTGCTCCACGCCGTCATAGGCGATGTATTGGTTCTCCAGAAAACGTACCAGGGCCTGGGCCATGGTCAAGCGAACAGTCTTCATGCTTCCCTCCTGATGAAATGAGATTAGTCTTTGAAAATGTGATCGTTGGCGTCCGGCTTCCAGAGCCAGGCGTGCTCGGGATCGTCGATGCGGGTCTTCTCCCAGGGGTTTCCCGGAAGATGCCGGATGCCCCAGGCGTAGCACATGGCGTAGCCCGGCGCGGCCACCTGGGAATGGAACCCATGGTTGATGACGGCGAGGCCGTTGTGATGGGTCTCGTATATCTGGCCGTTAGCAAAGCCCGCACCGAAGCCCTGGGGATAGTCGAAACGGTAGAAATAGACCTCCGGCTGGGGGTGATGATGGGGCGGATAGGAGGACCACTTGCCGGGGAAGTTGAGGACCTCGCCCAGGACCATGTTGGAGAAAGGCGCGTTCTCGTAGTCGAAGAAGGTCTTGATCTCCCGGCGCATGGCGCCCATGAGCTCCCCGTTGGCCCCGGCGTGCTGGACCTGGACCGTCTCGGGGGTGTAGAGCACGGGCTCGTAGTCCCGCTCGTTGACGGTCTGCTGGATGAACAGCTCCGCGTGGGATTTGGCGATCAGGCTGATTTTGGTCCGCCGAGGGGCCAGCAGGCAATAGGCCTCGTGGCGGAAGCAGTCGGGACGTTCGATCAGGACCGTTTTCTCCCCGTAGGTCAGCTCCGCGGTACCTTCGAACAGCAGCACGGCGGTCTCCTTTTCAGGCTCGTAAATGGCGTAGGCGTCGCCCGGCTCCAGCACCAGCAGTCCCACGTCCATCTGGGTCCCCAGATCGTCCGCCGCGGCGTCGATATACACGTTGTAGCCGCGATGCAGCTCTTTGTCGAAATACATATGACCTCCTAGCCCGGTTACAGCCCCGTGTGCTCAGCGATATACCGGCGTCCCTTGATGGCGTATTCGAGGGGGTTCGCCTTGGCGGGGTCCTGCTCGGCCTCCACCAGGAGCCAACCCTCATATTTGGCGTCGGACAGGACCTTGAACACCGGGTCGAAATCCACGTCCCCGTCCCCGGGCACAGTGAAGGCCCCGTTGCGCACGGCGGTCAAAAAGCTCCAGTTCTTCTCCCGGGCTTCCTTCACTACGGCAAGGCGCATGTCCTTCAGGTGCACATGGCCTACCCGGTCCACATACTTTTTCAGCATGGCCAGGGGGTCCTCCCCGGCGAAGGTGAAGTGGCCCGTATCGTAGCAGAGGAACACGTACCGGGGGTCGGTGTTTGCCATCATCCTGTCCGTCTCCGCCGCCGTCTGGACCACGGTGCCCATGTGGTGATGGAAGCAAAGCTTGAAGCCCCGTTCTACGGCCGCCTTGCCCAGAGCGTCCAATCCCTTGCAGAGGCGATCCCACTCCCCGTCGTCCATGACGTGTTTGTGGTTGCCG
>CADAGW010000094.1 GCA_902787475.1 uncultured Eubacteriales bacterium | reverse complement strand
CGTAGCTGAAGAAGCTGCGGGAGTCGGTGAGCATGCCCACGAAGTTGCCCAGCGCGGACTCGGCGGCCAGATTGGATATCTGGGCCTCCATGCCCGCCTTGGTGTCGTTGAACCACCAGGCGGAGCCGTGCTGCACGTGATTCTTATCGCCGTACCCGCCCTGGAACGCGCCCATGACGGTGGTCAGCATGGCGTTGTCGTTGGGATTGAGGGAATAGAGGATGGTCTTGGGCAGGCGCTTGTCCACGTCCAGGCAGTCCAGGAACCGCACCAGGCTCTCGGCGCTGGAGCGATCGGCGATGGCGTCATAGCCCGTATCCGGGCCCTTCTCCCTGAACATCCGGGTATTGGCGTTTCTGCGGGCGCCGTAGTGAAGCTGCATCACCCAGCCGCGGCGTGCGTACTCCCGGCCCAGGAACACCATCATGGCCGTCTTGTATTTCTCGCTCTGCTCCGCGGACACAGCCTCGCCCTTCATGGCGGCGGCAAATATGGTCTCCACCTCGTCCTCGCCCGCCTCCATCCAGGGAATGAAGTCCAGGCCGTGATCCGTCACGCGGCAGCCCATCTCCCCAAAGAAGTCCATCCTGGCGCACATGGCCTTTTTCAGCTCCGCCACACTGCCAATCGCCATGCCCGCCGCCTGGCCGAGCTTGGCGATATATTCCTTAAAGTCCGGCTTCTCGATGTTCAGCATCTTATCCGGCCGCATGGCGGGGATCACCCGGGTCTTAAACGTATCGTCCTGGGCGATCATCTTGTGCCACTTCAGGTCGTCCGCCGGGTCGTCGGTGGTGCAGATCACGTCCACGTTGCAGTTGGCAATGATCCTGCGCACGTTCATGTCCGGCGCGGCCAGCACGGCGTTGCACTGATTCCAGATCTCCTCCGCCGTCTCCGGGGTCAGGGGCTTCTCCACGCCGAAATAGCGCTTGAGCTCCAGGTGGAGCCACTGATACACGGGATTGCCGATGCACCTCACCATGGTCTCCGCCAGCCGCTGGAACCGGACCCGGTCCCCCGCCTCGCCGGTGACCTCCTCCTCCGGATACCCGCAGGCCCGCAGCAGCCGCCAGATGTAGTGGTCGCCGTAATTCCCGCCGCCCAGCAGGGCCCGGGTCACGTTCTCAAACCGGCTGTTCTCGGCGATGTCCTGGGGCGGTATGTGGCAGTGGTAGTCGATAATGGGCATGTTCTCCGCGTACTCATGAAACAAAGTCCTGGCCGTCTCGTTCCCCAGCAAAAAATCCCGATCCATAAACGCTTTCATATTTCCCCTCATCCTTTCCTTACAGCGTCACGCCATCCTTGAATATGGCCAGATTCCGCTTGCTCAGCTTCTCACTCTTGGGCTTCTCCTCGCCGCTTGCCACCTTGAGTACGTACTCAAACAGCTTTTCCGTCTCTTCCTTCATGCTCTTTCCTTCCAGCAGGGGCCCGGCGCTGAAGTCGATCCACCCGCTTTTCCGGGTGGCGATGTCCTGCTGGGTGGCGATCTTCGCCGTGGGCACAGGGCACCCAAAGGGCGTGCCCCGCCCGGTGGTGAAGAGCACCATCTGCGCCCCGCTGATGGCCAGGGCCGTGGAGGCCACAAGGTCGTTGCCGGGGGCCTGCAGGAGGCTTAATCCCTTCTCGTGAATGGGCTCTCCGTACTCCAGCACGTCCTCCACAGGGGCCCGTCCGCCCTTCTGCACGCATCCCAGGCTCTTTTCCTCCAGCGTGGTGATGCCGCCCTTCTTGTTGCCCGGGGAGGGATTTTCGTTGATCTTCTCCCCATAGCGCATGAAATATTCCTTAAAATCGTTGATCAGCTTCACCGTCTTGCCAAACGTTTCCTCGTCCCGGCACCGGTTCATGAGGATCGTCTCCGCCCCGAACATCTCCGGCACCTCTGTGAGCATAGCGCTGCCCCCCTGGGCGGTCAGCTTCTCCACCAAAGAGCCCAGCAGCGGATTGGCCGTAATGCCCGAGAACCCGTCGGAGCCGCCGCACTTCAGGCCGATGACGAGCTTTGAGGCCGGCACCTTCTCCCGCTTATACTCCGCGGCGTCCTTCATCAGTTCCCGCACGATGGCAAGGCCTTCTGTTATCTCGTCCTCCACCTGCTGGCACACCAAAAACCGCACCCGCTTCGGGTCGTAGGGCCCCAGCACCTCCTTCAGGGAATCGATCTGGTTGTTCTCGCACCCCAGCCCCAGCACCAGCACGCCCGCCGCGTTGGGATGGCGGATCAGGCCGCAGAGGGCCTTCTGGGTCATCTCGTGATCCCCGCCCAGCTGGGAGCAGCCGTAGGGATGGGTATAGGCGCACACCCGCTCCACCCCCTGGGGCATTTCGGCCCTGGCCAGGTCCTCGATGGCCTCCGCGATGCCGTTCACGCACCCCACGGTGGGCACGATCCACACCTCGTTGCGCACGCCCACGGAGCCGTCGCCCCGCACATACCCCATAAAGGAGGCGGCTTCCTCCTGCCCCTCATGGCAGTGTACCGGCTGGTAGGTATACTCCTTCAGTCCCGACAGATTGGACGCCGTGTTGTGGGTGTGCACCCACTCCCCGGCCCCGATATCCCTCTTGGCGTGGCCGATGGGAAAGCCGTATTTGATCACGTTCTCTCCCTCTTTGATGGTCCGCAGGGCGATCTTGTGCCCGGCGGGGATCTCCTCCCGGGCCGTCACGTCCCCGTCGCCCACGTTCAGGCGCGTCCCCGCAGGGATCGCCCCGGTGGCCACCGCCACGTTGTCCATTTCATGTATCCGGATCAGACTGTCCACAAGCGGTCCTCCCCCATATCGTCGTTGCATTCATTGTATCATAGCTGATTTGGAAAAGCAAACAAATATTGTGTGACATATCGCCGTCACTTGGCCGAGAGGTAATACAGCGCCGCCTCGGCGTTTATGGCGCTCTCCCAGGGCCGGCAGAAGGTGCCCGTGGGCACGTCCCCGTCGTAATACTCCACCCAGGCCCCCGTGTCGTCCCGGATGTCCAGCATGCGCCGCAACAGATCGTCCGCCTCCATGCCGTACCGCCCGGCGGCGTAGAGGAGCATGCCGTAATCATATCCCAGGCTCCTTTCCCCGTCCGGCCGGGAGGGGAGCTTCCCCGTCCTCCGGTACGCGGACAAAAGCGCCTGCGTCTCCTCCCGCAGATACGCCTCCTCCATCACCCCGCAGTCCGTATACACCGCCGTGGTGATGACGCTGGCCAGCTTATACTCCTTCGGCGCGCTCTCGTCCCGGGCATCCTTCAGGCACTCCGGGCACACATACCAGCAGTCCCCCACCCGGTGGGTCCACCCGAAGGCCCCGCACCGGTTGCATACCCCGTGCCGGAAGGCCGGGGCGTGAAGTCCCTCGAGCCGCCCCAGCGAGTCGCACACATACCCGTTGGCCCGCCAGAAATTGGCCCGAAACCGGCTCCTGGCCTCCCTGGCCGCCGCCTCCGCTGCCTTCATCCAGGGCTCCTCCCCGGCGTATTTCCTCACCAGCGGCACGCAGACCTCCACCCCCGCCACAAACAGGTACGTGGCCTCCAGCGCCCCGCAGGGTATGCAGTCCCGGGGCAGTACGCCCCCGGCGATATAGGTCTCGTCCCCGTTAAAGGGCATCATGCCGCCCTGGAGCAGGGGCAGCTGAGCCCCGATGGCCCACCGGATCAGGGGCAGAAGGGTCGTAAAGAACGCCTCGTCCCCCGTGGCCCTCAGGTAGTGGGCGCACAGTATGGCGATATACCCCGTGATCTCCGACCCGTCGTACTCGTGCACGTGGAATATGCCCCCATTGCCCATGCTCTGGGCGTTGGCGATCTTCCCGTACCTTTCGTGCACGTCCCGGTAAAACCCCAGTATGGCCCGGGCTTCCTCCCACATGCCCAGGGCCATCAGCCCCCGGTACACGCCGTACTGATCCCGCACGTACCCCAGATGGTAGTTATACCCGGCCATCACGCCGCCCTCCCGCCCCTGCTGGGCCCGGATCAGCATGGCCGTGTCGTCCGCCGCCCGCATCACAGCCCCCTTCAGGGGATGCTCCCTGAGCGGCGCGGCCCTCCTTTTCCTTCTGTCCTCCGCCTCCCGGTCCTCCCGGTCGATGGAGGCCCATATCTCTTTCCCGTCCGTCCCGCAGGCCCGCCGGGCCGCCTCTATGAGGCCCGGATAGTCCCCGGCCCCCACCAGGAGCATATCTCCCCTGCCCCGCATGGTCAGCCTGCCGTCCTCCATCGACGCCCCGCCCCGCAGGATCAGCTCCATATACATCCTGTCCCGGGTGGGATACCAGTTGTACACCGGCGCGCCGGCAGGGATCTCGATCAAGTACGCCGCCCCCGCCCCGGGGAACAAAAAGGAATTGTCCCTCACTTTGTTATCCCCGAACCGGAGCGCAAAAGCCGTCTCTCCCTCTGTCTCAAAGGACCGTATCAGGCACCCGTATTCCCTGGACGCCCCGTCGGCGATGACTCCACCCGGCCGCCTGTGCGTCCAAGCGGACGATCCCTCCGCCCGCGCCGTCTCCCACGCCTCCGCCTCCCCGGCGAACCGCATGGAAAAGGCCCTGGGCGCGCTGTACACCGGCCCCACCGCCTCCGTCCACTCCGCTCCACGGCCATAGGCGATCACCCGCCCGTTGCCCACGCAGTACACGCCCTGGCGGGCAATTGTCACGCCCCCGTCCTCCACGATGGCGTATTTCCGCTGTGTATCCATATCCGCCTCTCCTTACCGGTACACGCCGTACTTGTGGGCCGCCTGATACATGGCGATGACGTTTTCCTCCGGCGAATTGTCCTGTATGGCGTGGGACGGCGCGAAGTGATACCCCCTGTGGGGCATGCAGATCTCAAGCGTCCGCCTGCAGTATTCGTCCACCTCCCGGGCCGTTCCGTAGGCCAGAGGCCCGGCGGTGGATATGAGCCCCCGCAGCGTCAGCCTCCCCGCGAAGCGCTCCTCCAGATATTCCGGCGACATATTGGTAGCCTCGGGCTGCAGGGAGTCCACGCCCCTGACCCCCATCTCGATAAAGTCCTCATACACCCAGCTGGAGGACCCGCAGGTGTGGATCATCACCGGCAGATCATAGCTCTTCGCCAGGTCGATAAACTGCTTGTGCACCGGCTTCATCACACTCCGGTACAGCTTCAGGCTCACCATGGGGGTCTTCTGCGTCCCCAGGTCCTCCCCCAGCCACACGAACGACAGCCGCCCTTTGCACTTTTCCAGGGTGCGGGAGAGCACCTCAAGCTGGCTCGCCGCCCGCCGCCTCATAAAGTCCATGGCCGCCTCGTCCTCGTCGATAAAGTGCACCAGCACGTCCTCCATGCCCATGATCCGCCCGTTGGAATTGATCATGTCCGGCGTGCCGCAGTCCCCGGCGTACAGGGCGTACCGCTCCCCCAGCGCCTTGGCCATCTCCAGGGGATACTCATAATCGAAATCGTCCGGGTTGGGAATGGGATAGGTCTCAAACATCTCGTCCGTGGCGTCCTTTAAGGGGAAATCGCAGAAGTCCCAGTATCCCCCGCTGGGGTTTTCCACCCAGCGCATATAGCACCCCTCCAGCACGTTGATGCGCCGGTTGGGCTTTTCCGGATAGGGATTTTTGCCCATGAACCGGGCGCTCACGCCGGTGTAGTCCACCCCCAGTACGTCGTCCAGCGCCCGCCGGTCGTCCGCCTTTACCCCCAGGGCCCGGCACAGCCGCTCGTGCACCGCCGGGTTGGTGTCATAGGATATGGTCACCCGATCCGTCTTTTCAAAGGCAAACGTCCTCTCTACCCTTTCCCGGGCCGACATGGTCTCCTTCGCCTTTTCGATCCTCACGCTCATGGTGCATCCTCCCTTCTCTCGTCAGCCCAAAACGAATACGTCCCGCTTTTCGTCATGCCACACCGGAGAACGGATCGTTTCGTCGCTTCGCTTCCCGCCATGACAGCGAAGCAATCCGTCCCTTTCCCGCCTACACTCTCTCAGCCACTCCAGTGACCGCATCGACCACACCATGACAACGGAGTCATATGTCATTGCGAGACGGTCAAAGACCGGCGAAGCAATCCGCCCCTCCCCCGCCTATACTCTCTCCCTCAGCCATTCCAGTGACCGTATCAGGTTCGCCTTCAGGTCCCCGCAGGAAAACAGCTCCGCGATCAGGTTCCCCATATACCCCTGCTCTTTCAGCCGCCCGATCACCTTTTCGATGGGCATCCTTCCGTACCCCACCGGGGCCACATACGCCACGCTCCCGTCCCCGCACAGGCATCCGCCGTCCCCCTCTGTCCACGGCACGTCCTGCCTGTCCTTCACGTGCACGGTGACGATCTTATCCTTGAACCGTTCAAAGGCCTCCATCGGGTCCTCCCCGTGGCACACGAAATTCCCCGTGTCGAAGGCGCACATGAGCCCCGGCGCCTCCTCCATGAACCGGGCCAGCCCGTCGATCCCGTTAAAAGGCGACTCCATGCTGTCGTAGTCCTCCATGCACACGGTGAGCCCGATCTTTTTCCCATATTCCACCATATCCCGCACGGCGGCGGTCATATGGCCCATCATTTCCTCCCGCCGTCCCTCGTCGGCCTTGGGGATCATGCCGGGCACGCACAGAAAATTCCCCGCGCCCACCCGCTTGGCCAGATCCATATATCCCTTCCAGCTTCTGTCCTCCGGATGGTGCCCCAGGTCGAAATGCTGGTGCATCCCCTCCACGGGCAGACGGAGCCTTTCAAACAACGCTGTCAGCTCCTCTTCCTTCTCCGCCAAAGCCGTCCCGGATATATAGATCATCCCCAGCCCGTGTCCCTTCAGCTCCACGAGCATTTCCTCCAGCCCTTCCCCC
>CADAGW010000093.1 GCA_902787475.1 uncultured Eubacteriales bacterium | reverse complement strand
CCGCGGTGACGCCACCGTCGGTCATGTATTCCCAGTCCTGACGGCGGGTATCGTCCTTCGCCAGCAGGAGAGCCCGCATGGGCTGATCGGGCCGGTCACGGAAGGCGGGGCCGCAGGAGGGGACGCTTGGCCGGGCCCGGCCGGAGAGGATCTCGGTCATGTCGCTGACCACGGCGCTGGCGGTGGGGAGACTGCCCGCGCCGCGGCCGTAGAGCATCACGTCGTCCACGAAGTCTCCGTGGACAAGAACGGCGTTGAACACGTCCCGGACGCCATACAGGGGCGAGGAGGCGGGCACGAAGGCGGGATGCACCCAGCCCTGCCAGGTGTCGCCGGTCCACTCGCCGTGGGCGATCAGCTTGACCGCGCCGCCGAAGAGGGCCGCCGCCTGCATGTGGGCGGGGGTCAGGTGGGAGATGCCCACTGTAGGGATGGTGTCTTCACCCAGGAGGGGCGCGCCGAAGGCCTCGTGGGCCAGTATGGCCAGCTTGCGCCGGGCGTCGTGGCCGTCTATGTCCGCCGCGGGATCGGCCTCCACGTAGCCAAGCCGCCGGGCCTCGCCCAGGGCGGCGGGGAAGCTGACGGAGTCCTCCACCATGCGGGTCAACAGGTAGTTGGTGGAGCCGTTGACGATGCCGCTTATGGAGGTGATATGGTTGGCGGCCAGGTCGTCCCGTATGGGGGAGAGGAGGGGGATGCCGCCGCCCACAGCCGCCTCGTAGCGGTATACGACGCCGTGCTCCCGGGCCAGGGCCAACAGCTCCTCGCCGTGGGTGGCCACCAGCTCCTTGTTGCTGGTCACTACGTTTTTGCCGGCCTCAAGCAGGCGGCGGGTGTAGTCATAGGCCACCCTGGCGCCGCCGATGGTCTCCGCCACGATGGTCACGTCCGGGTCGGAGAGTATGGGGGCGATGTCGGTGAGCAGGGCGACCCCCTCGGGAAGAGAAGGGGTGCGGATGTCCACCGCGTATTTCAGGCACAGCGCCCGGGCACACCGCTTTTCGATCACGGACGCATTCTGGGTCAGCAGCCGGGCCACGCCGGACCCCACCACACCCATACCCAATATGGCGGCTGAAGGCATATTTGAATCGCTCCTGTCTGTATCTGGTCGATAAGAAAGAGTTACAGGGCCTTTTGCACCTGCACCTGGCCGATCAGGGATTTGTATTGGGCCTTTTCAAGGGGCATGGTGCCGTCGGTCATGACGCAGGCGGTGGCCCCGGCTATACCCATGGCAAACACCTGATCCAGATCCTTTTCCGCCATGAAACCGGCCACGAGGCCCGCCACCATGGAATCGCCCGCGCCCACGGTGGAGCGGACGGGCACCTGCAGCCGGGGGGCGGTGTAGGTCACGTCTCCATTGGTGATCAGAGCGCCCTGGGCGCCCATGGACACCACCACGATCTCCACGCCCTTATCGATCATCCTGAGGGCCGCTTCCTTCACCGAGTCGATGGAGTCCAGGGAATAGCCCACGGCGGTCTCCAGCTCGAACAGGTTGGGCTTGATCATGAAGGGCTTGGCCTTGATGCCCTCGGTGAGGGCCTCCCGGTCCGCGTCCAGCACGCACCGGCAGGGCAGGCCGCTGGTGGCCTCGATGAGGGTGGCGTAGTAGTTCTTGGGGCATCCGGGAGGCATGCTGCCGGAGAGCACCAGGAAATCGCTGTCCTGGGCGTGGGCGTAGAACAGGTCGGTCATGTCGGAAAGCTGCTTTTCCGTCACCGGCGTGCCGTTTTCGTTGATCTCGGTGACCACGTTGCGGCTCTCGTCCAGGAGCTTGATATTGGTGCGCACCCTGCCCTCGCAGGGCACGAAGTCGCTCTTGACGCCGTATTTGAGCAGCTGCCGGTGGATGATGGAATTGTTGTCCTCCGACAGAAAGCCTATGCACTCGCTTTCCAGACCGATCTGGGCCGCGGCCACCGCTACGTTGACGCCCTTGCCGCCCGCGTCCGCCCGGGAGGCGGTGACCCGGTTCATGCCGCCGTAGGTGAAGGCGGAGATGTGTATGGACTGGTCTACGCAGGGGTTGAGGCATACGGAAGTGATCATGTATGGCTTGCCTCCTTACGATTCTTCGCCCACCAGCATGGTCAGAAGCTGGCTGGAGCGGGTGAGGAACTGGGACAGCCGGTCGCCGTCCAGCATCTGGCGGCCCATCTCGGCCAGGTCGGCTACCTGCTGGCACACCATTTTGGTCACGTCGCCCTCCTCCTCGGCCTTGGTGAGATACTTGACCAGGGGATGGGAGGCGTTCAGGGTGAGGGTGCGCTTTTCGGGCATGGAGAAGCCGTTGCCCCACTGGCGGCTCATCTCGGTGAACCGGCGGCTCTGCTCCTCCCCGGTGACCATGGCGGGGATGCCGGCGTTTTTGAACTGGGCCAGCTTAACGTCCAGGGTGTCGTCGGAGAGGGCCTTGCGGAATTTGGACTCCAGGGCCTTGCGCTCCTCCTCGTCCGCGTCGCCGCCCTCGGTGAGGCCGTCGGTGCTGGCGTCCACCCGCATGAATTTGGGCTTTTTCTCGTCCTTGCCGGAATACTCCAGGAAGCTCATGAAGTTGGTGTCGATGAGGGTGTCAAAGAGCACCACGTCCTTGCCCTGCTCCTTGTACAGGGCGATCATCTGGGCCTGCCGCTTTTCGTCGGTGGCGTAGTAGATGGTGGTGTCGGTGTCGGTGAAGTGCTTGTCGCCGTACTCCTTGAGGGTCATGTATTCCCCGTCGGTGGTCTTTAGAAGAATGGCGTCCTTGACCCGGTCATAGAACTTCTCGTCCCGGATGCAGCCGTATTTGACGAAGGGATGGATGTCGTCCCAATACTTCTGATAGTCCTCCCGCTTGGTGTTGAACTCGCTGACCAGCCGGTCGGCCACCTTGCGGGTGATGTAGGCGGAGAGCTTTTTGACGTAGCCGTCGTTCTGGAGATAGGAGCGGGATACGTTTAAGGGCAGGTCGGGGCAGTCCACCACGCCCTTAAGGAGCAGCAGGAACTCGGGGATGATCTCTTTGATGTTGTCCGCCACGAAGACCTGGTTGGAGTAGAGCTTGATCTGCCCCTCGCTGGCGGAGAACTCGTTTTTGATCTTGGGGAAGTAGAGTATGCCCTTGAGGTTGAAGGGGAACTCGGCGTTTAAGTGGATCCAGAACAGGGGCTCCTCGAAGTCGCGGAACACCTTGTGGTAGAACTCCCGGTACTGCTCCTCCGTCACGTCGTTGGGCCGCTTGAGCCACAGGGGATCGGTCTCGTTGATCTGCTCGGCGGGCTTGGGCTCGGTCTTTCTTTCGGCCTCGGGCTTGTCCTCGTCGCCGGGGACGGTGCGGGTGGCGCCTACTTCGGTGAGGTAGATGGGGGTGTTCATGAAGGAGCAGTATTTTTCAAGGGTGCTCCTGAGGGTGTATACGTCCAGAAACTCCTTGTCGTCCTCGCTGATGGTCATGGTGACGGTGGTGCCCACGGTGTCCCGGGCGCCCTCGCCGATCTCGTATTCCATGCCGTCCTCGCTCTCCCAGTGGGCGGGAGCGGAGCCGGGCAGGTAGCTGAGGGTGTCTATGGTCACCTTGCTGGAGACCATGAAGGAGGAATAAAAGCCAAGGCCGAAGTGGCCGATGATGCCGGCGTTTTCGCCCTCCTCACCCTTGTATTTGGACAAAAACTCCTCCGCGCCGGAGAACGCCACCTGGGCGATGAAGCGGACGACCTCGTCCTGCGTCATGCCGATGCCATTGTCGGAGACGGAGATGGTGCCGTTTTCCTTGTCGAGGATGACGTCTACCCGGTAGTCGTCCCGGTTTTCCGCCTCGCCCCGGGCGGCGAGGGCCTTATACTTCGCCACGGCGTCGCAGCCGTTGGACACGATCTCCCGGACGAATATATCCTTGTCGGAATACATCCATTTTTTGATGACGGGCATCAGATTTTGAGCGTGGATGGATATGGTTCCCTTTTCAAAAGCCATGAGCGATAGCCTCCGATTGTCTTTTTATATATCGTATATTATACCACGACCTGCGGAAAAGTCAACGAGCGGGAAGTGAAAAGTGTAAAGAGCATGAAAAAACCAGCGCGCACACAAACAGGGTTTGCGTGCGCGGGAGTGAAGGCTTTGCGCATCTTAGACGCACGGGCAATCCTGCGCCAAAAAGGAACAGGGAGCCTACGGCCGTACATGCCGATCCACAATTCGGCATAGTCGCTTTTGAAACCGGATATTCAAAAGCTCCTTGCCTCATTGGGCTTACTCCGCCGCTGTTCGTCCGCAGGGCGGCGGCTCCGTGCGCACCCGGCTCCCTGATTTCATGGGGGCTGCGGCCCCGAACCCTGGGGTTAGCAAGAGCAGGCTCCTTTTCTTTCATTCCCAAAGGTCTGCCAAAAGGTTGAAAACGGAGAAAGCCGAAGCCTTCTCCGTTTGATACCGGGCATTCAATGCCTCGCGGCGGGGGATCAGTCCGCGGGGGATGCGTCCTCGCTGTAATCCTCGGTGTAGTCCATGCCGGTGCCGTACATGTTCTCCATCATGGCCTGGGTGATGATCTCCTCGAGGGTGTCGGGGTTGATGACCACGGCCCCGGTGGTGTCGATGGGCTCGATGACGGTCTTGGCGGTGGGGGCGATCTCCAGGCCGTAGAGCTCCTTGCCCTGCATGGACATGGAGGCCTTCAGAGCCCCATTGGCCAGGGCGGCGGAGATCACCAGGGGATCGGGAGAGCCGCTGTAGGTGATGGTGTATTCCAGATTCTTGCTGGTGTCCACGGTCTTTTGGAGGGTGTAGCTCTCCTCGCCGTTGGACAGCACCGCGTAGCCGGGCTCGTAGTGGAGGGTCACGCTGGGAGCCTCAATGCTGCCATTTTCGATGGTCGTGCCCATGTAGGTCTGATCGATGCTGGCGTCGATGGAGGCGATGCCGGTCTCGGAGGCCACGGCGTTCACAGCGCCCTGCACCAGAATGGTGTCGCGGAAGAAGGCGAAGGTCACGTCGCTGGTCTCGCCGTCGGTGATCACCCGGAAGCTGGTGGGGATCTGAGCGGCGTTGAAGGAGGGGCCGTAGTACATGGCGGACAGGATGGTGTTGAGGTACTCAAAGCCCATGTCCGTCTTGCCGCCGGCGTAGGTGTTGTGGGCGCTGAAGGCCACCGCGCCGCCGGTCAGCTTGTCGTCGTAGCGCAGGGACAGCCGGTCGGAGGCCGCGGAGCCGTCCAGGGTCCACTGGCTGGTGATGCGGCCGTACTCGGTCTGGGAGCCCTCCAGGCGCAGCCGGGAGCCGTTTTCATACTGGGGATAGATCCACAGCACGTAGTCCGCGTTGGAATTCTGGTTCATGACGCTCAGGCTCGCCCGGGTGAAGCTGCCGCCCTCCACCACCCGCAGGCACACGGTGCCGTTGAGGGTGGCCAGATTGATCCGGGACGCGCCGGAGAGGTTGCTGTCCTGATAGGTGGTCAGGTTGGCGGTGGCGGTGAAGGAGCCCACCTGGCTGTTGACGCTCCCGTCCAGGTTCAGGTCCCAGTTGTCGCCGGAGCCGCTGCTGCGGCTGGTGAGCACGGCGTGGGCCTCTTCGTCCTGGGTGTAGGCGTTGAGACGGTAGGCGATGTTGGTTTCGCCGGTGATCAGCAGGGTGCCGGTGAGCTGGGAGTTGTGCAGATCCGCCTGCAGGGTGCAGCTCTGAACGCCGGTGTAGGGATTGGAGTCCACCAGCTTGGCGCTCACGGAGAAGCCGTCGTAGTCGGGCATGTACTCAAGGCTGCAGGTGATCCGCTCGCCCCGGTAGTTGATCTCGCCGTTGACGGAGATCTCGCTCTGGCCCTTGGAGGGGGTCACCATCAGGTCGCCCTCGAAGGTGAGGGTGGGAGCGCGGCTGAAATCGGGCTGGCCCATGGCGGCCCAGGCCTGCTGGATCTCCTGGGCGGTGGCGGGCATGTCGGGCGCCATCATGCGCAGGTAGGAGCCGAAGCCGTCCAGCAGCTTCTGGAGGGTGTCGGTGTCCTTGATCACGCCGTCCATGAAGGTATACAGGCGGCTTTGCAGGGTCATGTCGTCGAACTGTACGTGCAGGGTCACCCTGCCGTCGAAGCTGGCGTACTGCACGGAGGGCATGATGATCTGGGCGACGGCCTGCTGGAGCAGCTGCTGCAGGAGCATGGCCTGCTCCTGCATGGCCTGGCTCTGGGTCGCTTGCTGGGCCATCATCTCCTGGAACATGGCGACGAAGGCCGCCACGTCGATGACCGCCTTCTGGCCGTTGACATCCAGGACGATGGAGCCGTTCTCGCCGTCCAGCTGGAGGCGGCCCAGGCCGTCCACGGCGGCCTCGAGCAGGGTCTGGTTTTCCCGGAGGGTGGCGGTGTAGGTCTCACCCTCGGCGTTCAAAGTGGCCTTGTAGTCGCTTTGGGACAGGTCCAGGGAACCGGCCCAAGCGGCGAGGGCGGCCAGGAAGGCCCCGTCCTGATTATCCTCGGGCCTGGCCAGTCCGCAGTTGCTGCAGAAATTGCCCTGGTTCACGTTGCCGCAGGCGGGGCAGGTCCAGCCCTCCTGAGCGGTCTCGGCCAGCGCGCAGCCCATGGTGAGGACCAGGGCCACAAAAAGCGCCAACAGTTTTTTCATTTTGTCGCACCTCCATGATAATGTACCGAAAACTGATTTGAATATACCATTTTCCGGCCAAATTGTCCATACCTTTTTGAGCGAAAATGCCGGGCAAAGGTTCCATGAAATGTAATCATTTTGATAATTTTTCCGCAGGGGGGATAAGCCCGTCCGCCGTTTTGGCGCGGGGTGTCACAAAGAGTGACTGTTTTCACATATTTTCTGACCCGTTTGGGTATACTGATAGCGGGGAAAATGAAATGTACAATAAAGCTCCTGGGAAAGTGTCGTAAAATGTCGTGACGGGGCAGGAAAAACGGGAAAAACGGCGAATATCATACCATCATCACAAGAGGAGGGGAGAGCGGTTGGCCGGACGGTTTCCCAGAGCATGGCTGGACGAGCTTCGCGCCAGGGTGGACATCGTAAGCGTCATAGGCGCGAGAGTGCCTCTAAAGCTGCGGGGAAGGCGCTACTGGGCCTGCTGTCCCTTCCATGGGGAGACCAAGCCCTCCTTTTCCATTACCCCCGATACCCAGACGTTTTACTGCTTCGGCTGCAAAAAGGGCGGAAGCGTCATCGACTTCGTGATGGAATACGAGCGGTGCGACTTTCTGGACGCGGTGAAGGAGCTGGCGGATCAGGCTCACATGCAGCTGCCGGACAAGGACATGTCCCACGAGGACGACGGGGCCAGCCGGGCCCTGCGGGAGAGGATATGGGAGGCCAATCGGGCCGCCGCAAGGTACTATCACGACCTGCTGTGGACGCCGGAGGGGGCTGAGGCGCTGACGTATCTGTATAAACGGGGCCTGGACGATTCGGGCATCAAGCGGTTCGGGCTGGGGGTGTCGCCCCGGCACGGTGGACTGACCGAGCACCTGATGGAGATGGGTTTTGAGGAAGAGGTGCTGATCAGGGCCTGGCTCACCGGCAAAAAGGACGGGCGGCTGTATGACATGTTCCGGAACCGGGCCATGTTTCCCATCATAGACGGATCGGGCCGGGTGCTGGGATTTGGCGGACGGATCATGGGGGACGGGGAGCCCAAATACTTAAATACCTCCGACACCCCGGTGTTCAACAAGCGGCGGAACGTATACGCCATGAATTTCCTGAGGAAGGAGCGGAACCTGCAGGCCGTGATCCTGGTGGAGGGCTACATGGACGTGGTGAGCCTTCGGAACCGGGGCGTGCCGGGGGCCGTGGCCACGCTGGGCACGGCGCTGACCGACGAGCAGGCCGCCCTCCTTCGCCGGTTCGCCCCGGAGGTCCGGGTATGCTACGACGGCGACAGCGCCGGGCAGAAGGCCATACTCAGGGCCCTGGATATATTCGAGGAGGCCGCCACGCCGGTGCGGGTATTGGACATCCCGGGAAATATGGATCCGGACGATTACGTGCGGGCCAACGGGGCCGAGGGGTTTATGAAGCTCAGGCCCATGGCCCCGGCGGAATACAGGCTGATCCGGGAAGCGGAAAAACACGATCTGTCCACCGAGGACGGGCGGATGCAGTTCGCCCTGGCGGGGTGCGAGATCGTGCGCCGGGTGCGTACTCCGGTGGAGCAGGACAGATGGATCCGGTATCTGTCGGAGCGATCCGGCGTGGACGCCCGGGTGCTGGCCCGTCAGGTGGGCGCGGCCCCACCGCCCGGCGCGGAGACGGCGAGACAGCGCGCGACCTCCCAAACCGCCCGGAAGGCCGAGGCATTTCAGCCCGCCGAGGGGCAGCTGATCCGGCTTTGCGCCTCCGGACAAGTGAGCGCGGAGCTATTGGACGAGGAATTGTTTGTATCCCCCCTGGCCCTGAGGATCGTGGAGGGGCTGAAAAGAGGCGAAACACCCTCCGCCATCGTGGACGCCCAGAGCGAGGAGGACCGGGCGGAGGCCGCCAGGGCCTTCGTGAGTCCTCTGGACGAGGGGCCCGTGGAGGCGGAGCTGGCTTTTGAACAATGCGTGGGCGTGCTGCGCAGGCAGAGGATGGACGCCCAGATCAATGAGCTGATGGAGACGCTCCATCAGGAAACGGACCCCGTGAAAAAGAACGCACAAATGGATATGCTCCGGCAGCTGACGCTGGAGCGGGCACGGATCTGACCCTGCCGGGAGGAGTGAAGCGATTGAATACGGAAAAAGCGGACAACAGGACGGAGGCCAAGGCGGAGACCATGATGGAATCCACGGCCCAGAAGGTCCACGAGCTGGTGGAGGCGGGCAAGTCCAAGGGCATGCTCACCTATAAAGAGGTCATGGATCAGCTGGTGGAGCAGGAAATGACTCCCGAGCAGTTTGAAAAGGTATTGGAGACCCTGGAAGCCATCGGCGTGGACGTGGTCAACGAGATCCAGATCGTGGAGGCCGAGCCCCTGCCCGAGGCGGAGGGGGAGGACCTGGATCTGTCCGTGCCCGAGGGCATCAGCATGGACGATCCTGTCCGGATGTACTTAAAGGAGATCGGAAAGGTGCCCCTCCTGTCCGCCGACGAGGAGATCGAGATCGCCCAGCGCATGGAAAAGGGGGATCAGGAGGCCAAAAAGAAGCTGGCCGAGGCCAACCTCAGGCTGGTGGTGTCCATCGCCAAGCGGTATGTGGGCCGGGGCATGCTGTTTTTGGATCTGATCCAGGAGGGCAATCTGGGCCTGATCAAGGCCGTGGAAAAGTTCGATTACCGCAAGGGATATAAATTCTCCACCTACGCCACCTGGTGGATCCGGCAGGCCATCACCCGGGCCATCGCCGACCAGGCCCGCACCATCCGCATCCCCGTGCACATGGTGGAGACCATCAATAAGCTGATCCGGGTATCCAGGCAGCTTTTGCAGGAATACGGCCGGGAGCCCCAGCCCGAGGAGATCGCCGCCCACATGGGCATTCCCGAGGACAAGGTGAGGGAGATCATCAAGATCGCCCAGGAGCCCGTGTCGCTGGAGACGCCAATCGGCGAGGAGGAGGACAGCCATCTGGGAGACTTTATCCCCGACGACGAGGCCCCCGCGCCAGCCGAGGCCGCGGCGTATACCCTCCTTCACGAGCAGCTGATGAACGTGCTGGATACCCTGACCCCCCGGGAGGAGAAGGTGCTCCGGCTCCGGTTCGGCCTGGACGACGGGCGGTCCCGGACCCTGGAAGAGGTGGGCAAGGAGTTTAACGTGACCCGGGAGCGGATCCGACAGATCGAGGCCAAGGCCCTGCGCAAGCTGCGCCACCCCAGCCGGAGCAAAAAGCTCAAGGATTATCTGGACTGATGGACGAGCGTCTTTTGACATTGGCGTCTTTGGTGCCCCATTGCCGATCCGCCGCCGACGTGGGGGCGGATCACGGCAAGCTGGGCGCGCACCTGCTCAAAACGGGCGTGTGCGAATTTGTATATCTGACCGACATCAGCGCGCCCTCCCTGGAGAAGGCGCGCCGTCTTGTGCGCCGGGAGGGGCTGGAGGACAGATGCGCCCTGCTGGTGGGGGACGGGCTGACGGTGTTGCCGCCCTTTGACGCGGCGGTGATCGCGGGCATGGGGGCGCCCACCATTGAGCATATCCTTACCGCCGGGCAAGACAGGATAGGGGACGCCAAGCTGATATTGGAGCCCAATGTGGGGGCGGAGGAGCTGAGGCTCTATCTGTGCCGGAACGGCTTTGCCATAGAGGACGAGGCCCTGACCCGGGCGGGCGGCCGGTGGTACGTGTGCATGCGGGCCGGGAGGGGGCGTATGACCCTGACCCCGGAGGAGGCCCTGGCGGGCCCGGCGCTGTTGGCGCGGAAGGATCCGGCCTTGCCGGGATACCGGGATTTCCGGGTGCGCGTGGCGAAAAAGGCGTTATCCGGCGCCCAGGGCCGGGACGAGACGGCGGCGCGGGAGCTGACCAGGGAGCTTACGCTGTGGGAGGAGGTATCAAGGCGCATTGACCCGTGTTCGTGATATCTGCGAATATATGGACCGGATGGCCCCGCCGGAGCTTCAGGAAAGCTATGACAACGTGGGGCTGCTGTCGGGGCGGATGGACGCGGTGGTTCAGGCGGTGTATGTGGCGCTGGACGTGACCCGGGGCGTCATTGACCGGGCCAAAGAAATGGGCTGCCAGATGCTGGTCACCCACCATCCCATACTCTTTCACGGCCGGAAGAACCTGCGGGAGGACGACCCGGAGGGGGCCGTGCTGTGCCATTTGATCCGGAGCGGCCTGGCGGTGTACTCCGCCCACACCAATTTCGACAACGCGCCCATGGGCACGGGGGACTGCCTGGCCCGGGCACTGTCCATGACGGGCGTGGAGGGGCCGGAGCCGGGGCTGAGGATCGGCGATCTGCCCCGGGCGATGGGGCCGGAGGAGCTGGCGGCATTTCTCCGGGAGAGAATGGGCGGCGTGCCCAGGCTCTACGGCGGAAAAGATGCGATGCGGCGGGCGGCTCTCTGTCCCGGCGCGGGGGCGTTTATGGCCCGGCGGGCGTATGATCTGGGCGCGGACGTGTTCATCACCGGGGAGGCCAAGCACCACGAGATCCTGGAGGCGGAGGAGCTGGGACTGCCTCTGGTGGACGGCGGACATTACGAAACCGAACAATTTGCAATAAATGCGTTTGCGGAGGGTTTACAAAAGGCGGCGGATGGGTTACAATGGGATATCAGAGTCTACCGCGACCCTTGCAAGGAGGAACATCATGCAGACTGAGGCTTTGTGGAAATTCATGCAGAGCGATCTGGACGTGGATCGCTTCGAGAACGAGATGCGTCAATCGCCCTTGCGCGCCAAATATATGAAGCAGCGCAATTCCCTGGTGGATATGCAGGCGGCCAACAAAAAGCTGGAGGAGGACGTAGTGGCCATGTATGACCGCCTGGAGGCGGTCAAGGACGAGGCCGAGCGCCTGGCGGGCCAGCTGGCCAGCCTTCTGGCCTCCATCGGCGATACCCTGCCCGAGGATCTGGAGGAGCTGCGCAAGCAGGAGGCCGCCGTCAGCAAGCTGGAGGGCAATCTGCAGCGCTACGAGCAGGAGCTGACCCGCATGCGCAAGGACAGCGACCTGAAGGACAAGCAGCAGAAGGACATCCGCCTTAGGGCCGCCCGGGCCAAGGCCGAGCTTGATAAGGTGAAGGAGGAGTACGACGCCGAGTTCAAGCGGGACAAGACCCGCCTGGAGCAGCTGCGCGCCGCCGCCGAGAAGGCCTCCAAGCTGGTGGACGAGCATACCCTGGCCCGTTACCGGGCCACCAAGCAGCACGTCACCCCGCCCCTTGCCCGCATGAACGGCAACCGGTGCGGCGGGTGCAATATGGACCTGCCCGCCGCCATGCTGGTGCGCCTCAAGGCCGGCGAGGAGCTGGAGTGCGACAACTGCGGGCGCATTCTCATCGCGGAATGATATGACGCCGGGAGGCAAAGCCCTTCCGGCGGTTTTTTATTGGAGATAGGGGAGGCGTTGAGGGGCATCCTGCCCCTCAAACTCCCTGGCTTAAGGGACTTAGATCCTCAATTCGGCATAGTCGTTTTTGGAAGCCGTATATCCAAAAACTCCTTGCCTCATTGGGCTCTCTTCGGCACAATTCACCCTCAATTCGCAATGATCGCTTTTGGATATCCAAAAGCTCCCTTGCTCATTGGGCTTACTTCGCCGCATTTCGCCCACTGGGCGGCGGCTGCGTGCGCCCCACTGGCGGGTGCCGACCTTCGCCCCCTTAAGAATCCCATCTTCCGCCCTTCGGGCGGGAAATCATGATATAGTAAGAGGAAGTATGGAAATCATCGCCCATGTGAGGACGGATTTTCCCACCAAGTTCGGCGTGCCCCGGCAAAGCGGGCTGGTAAGGGAGGCCCGGGGCCGGGTGGTGTTCGAGCCGCCGTACCGGAACCCGGACGCCCTGAGGGGAATCGAGGATTTTTCCCATTTGTGGATATTGTGGGAGTTTTCCAAGGCCCGGCGGCAGGGCTGGTCGGCCACCGTGCGCCCGCCGAGGCTTGGGGGCAACACCCGGCTGGGCGTGTTCGCCACCCGCTCGCCCTTTCGGCCCAATGCCATAGGGCTCAGCTGCGTGCGCCTGGAGGGGGTGGACTGGGACGGCCCGGACGGCCCGGCGCTGATCGTCAGCGGCGTGGACATGCTGGACGGGACCCCGGTGTACGACATAAAGCCCTACCTGCCCTATGTGGACAGCCACCCGGAGGCAAGGGGGGGATTTACGGAGGAGGCCAGGTCCCACGTACTGAAGGTGGAATTCCCCGAAGAGCTCCTTCATAAAATGCCCGCCCATGCCCGGGAGGCGATAGTGGAGATCCTGTCCCAGGATCCCCGCCCGGCCTATCAGGACGACCCGGGGCGCCTCTACGGTGTGCCCTACGCCGGGATGGATGTGCGATTTGCCGTATCCGGGGATACTCTCACGGTGCGGGAAGTGGTGGAGTATCAAGGCTGACGGGTAACTGTTTGATGCTGTGAATAAAAAAAGGTCAGCATCCTGCTTTGTTCCAATATGATTGGAACGAGGCGCATGGGTGCTGACCATTTCGTGTTTTGGAGGGATTACACCATGGGCACGCTGTCGATGTAGCATGTGTCCGGGCAGATGTCTACCTTATTGCTCCAGACCTGCTCGCTGTCCACGTTGGGGTCGATGTCCCAGCAGACGCTGTGGGTATCGTCCAGATATACCCGCTGGAACGCGGCGATGTCCATAAACGGCTCGAATACGGTCTTAGGCTTCAGAAAGGGCTTGCAGTCCAACAGCCGCTTCTCTTTTCCGTCGAAGGTGAGGGTCAGCGTGAAATCGTCGTTGGCCTTCACGGCGCTGATTAGCTTACGCCCGGATGCGAAGTATTCCGCCGTGGCCCTGTCGAACCCTCTCTCCAAATACCAATCTACGGAATGATTCATGCTGTCACCACCTTACCGCAAGGGGTCGATCTGAAAGAGCTCCTGATTTTTTTCGGCCAATTCCCAGTTCTCCATCAATTCCGCCTGGTGGAATGCGGCCCAGCCCAGAAGCATTTTAAGCTGCTTGGCAGGAAGAGACCCGTCGTATACTTCCAGTTCATTGATCAGAACAGATACTTCTTCCCCGCCATATGTGGCGTGAAAGTGCGGGGGACGATGCTCACGCCAGTTGATGAATATTTTGATTCCTCTGAACGAGCAGATCGTCGGCAAAGAACCCGCCTCCTTTTATGAACCGTATGCAGGAAACCCTTTTCTTCATTGCGCCTCTTGCGCAATTTCATTATACACCATGAGGCAAAGAGAATCAACCCTTTATTGCGCAAAAGGAAGCCCGTCCCACTCCAATATATGGTGGGACGGGCGTGATCTATCCGGCGGAAGCAGCCGGGTGCAGGCTCAGCCTGCTTAGTCTTTGTTGGCCAGCTTCTTGTACATGGCCAGTCTCTGGGCGGCGTCCAGCTGAGCCTTGTTGAACAGCTCGGCGGCGGTGTCGGGGAACTGACGCAGCAGGGAAGCGTAGCGGTTCTCGCCCTTGATGAACTCCTGGTAATCAGCGGTGGGATCCTTGGAATCCACGGTGAGGGGAGTCTCGTTCTCGGGATTGTAGCGGTAGAGCTGCCAGTAGCCCGCGGCCACAGCCTTCTTGATC
>CADAGW010000092.1 GCA_902787475.1 uncultured Eubacteriales bacterium | reverse complement strand
GTGCGAGGTGTCCTCCTTCCAGCTGGAGAGCATACACGCCTTCCACCCCCGGGTGTCCGCCATACTCAACATCACCGAGGATCACTTAAACCGCCACCACGACATGGCCACCTACATCGCCATGAAGGAGCGGATATTTGAAAACCAGGCGGGAGACGACGCGCTGGTACTGAACCTGGACGATCCCCTGCTCCGCGAGACCGCCAAAAAGGCCGCCTGCCGGGTGGCCTGGTTCTCCCGCCGGGAAAAGGTGGACTTCGGTGCCTACGCCTGGGAGGGACGGATGTACCTTTCCCATCGGGGGGAGACCATCGATCTGATCGGATGTGACGAACTGCTGATCCCCGGTGCCCACAACCTGGAAAACGCCCTGGCGGCCAGCGCCATCGCCCATTTGATGGGCGTGGACGCGGACATCATCCGCACTACCCTTCGGTCCTTCAAGGGCGTGGAGCACCGCATCGAGCCCGTCCGCGAGGTCTCCGGCGTGCTGTTCATAAACGACTCCAAGGGCACCAACGCGGACTCCGTGGAAAAGGCCATAGACGCCCTCTCCCGCCCCGCCGTGCTCATACTGGGGGGATCCGAAAAGCACGTGGACTTTGCCCGGCTGTGCCAAAAGATCAAATCCTGCGGCCTCATCACCCACGCGGTGCTGATCGGCGAGACCGCTCCCCAATTGGACCGCCAGCTCCATGAGGCGGGCTTTGACCGGATCACCCACTGCGGCAGGGACTTTGAGGGGGCCGTCCATACCGCCTACTCCCTGGCCCGGCCCGGCGACGCGGTGCTCCTCTCTCCCGCCTGCGCCAGCTTCGACATGTTCTCCTGCTTCGAGGAGCGGGGCGAGATCTTTAAGGACATCGTCATGAAGCTGGGCGAAAAGGACAGGTGACCCTGCCGCCCAGAATCGGCGCGAAAGACAAAAGCCGCAGCGCGCGGCGAAGGGCCGACCCGGGCCTGGTATGGACGCTGGCGCTTCTGATGGTGTCCGGCATACTCACCCTCTACGCCGCCAGCTACTACAACGCCCAGGACCGGGGCAGCAGTCTGGGGGAGGTCACCTCCCAGCTGATGGGCATGGGGCTGGGGCTCATCGGCCTGATCGTATTCCAACACATCGACTACCGCCGCCTCCGCTCCTCCCGGGTGGTGGGCGGGGCGGTGGCAGTGTCCCTCATCCTTCTCACGTTGGTGGCCATACCGGGGGTGGGCGCCAGGCTCAACGGCTCCCGCCGATGGCTTCGGCTGGGGCCGGTTTCCTTTCAGCCCTCGGAGCTGGCCAAATACGCCGCGGTGCTGTGCATGGCCCGGGGCCTTTCGGACCCCAGGCGGGACGTGACGCGGCTGTTTCGGGGCCTCGCGCCCCTGTTCGTGGTGCCGGGGGCCATGTTTTTCCTGATACTGCTCCAGCCCAACCTGTCCACCGCGGGCAGTATCCTCATCGTATCGGTGATCATGGTGGCCCTGGCCGGGGCCCGTGGACTTCACCTTTCCCTGATGGGTCTCTCCGGCGCGGCCCTGGGGGCGTTTTACGCCTTCTCCGAGCCCTACCGCCGGGAGCGGATGCTGTCCTTCCGGAACCCCTTCGCCTACCTGAGCGACGAGGGGTACCAATTGTCCCAATCCCTGATGGCCTTTGGCTCCGGCGGACTGTTCGGCATGGGCCTGGGAAGGGGCCGGCAGAAATACGCCTTCCTCCCCTACCCGGAGAGCGACTTCATATTCGCCGTGGTGGGCGAGGATATGGGGTTCGTGGGGTGCGCTCTGGTGCTCCTGCTCTTCGCCGCCTTCGTGTTTTTTGGCCTGAGGACGGCCCTTCGCTGCCCCGACCGGTTCGGGAGCCTGCTGGCGGCGGGGATCACCTGCATGATCGGCACCCAGAGCGTGCTCAATGTGGCCGTGGTCACGGGCATGATGCCCACCACCGGCCTGCCTCTGCCCTTCTTCAGCGCCGGAGGCACCTCCGTGGCGGTGATGATGTGCGCCTACGGGGTGCTGATGGGCATATCCCGCCAAAACGCCCTCCCCTGACACTCATTTCGCCCGTTTCGCATAGCATGGCATGGCGCGTTTGCGCCATCAGGCATGCGGAGGTGTTGCGTGGTGGATGAATTCCGCGTATTCGGCGGCAGGCGGCTGGAGGGACGGACACAAGTGTCCGCGTCCAAAAACGCCGTACTGCCCATCATGGCGGCCAGCCTGTTGACCAGGGACAGCGTGCGGCTCAAGGACCTGCCCAAGATCCAGGACGTGCAGAACATGGCACGGATCCTGGCGGCCCTGGGGTGCGGCGTTCACTGGGAGGGCCGGGATCTGTGCCTTGAGCCGGGCAAAGCGTCCAAATGGGAGCTGCCCGACGACCTGTCCAAGACCCTGAGATCGTCCATATTTCTCCTGGGCCCCCTCCTTGGGAGGTTTCACCGGGCCACCGCCGCCTATCCCGGGGGATGCGAGATCGGCCAGAGGCCCGTGGATCTGCACATCAAGGGCCTGGAGGCCCTGGGAGCGGAGATACTGGACGAGCGGGGCATGATCTACTGCGCCGGCGAGGGCATGAAGGGCGGCACGGTGATACTGGATTTTCCCAGCGTGGGGGCCACGGAAAACGCCATGATGGCGGCCTGCCTCATCGACGGGGACACCGTCATACATAACGCCGCCCGGGAGCCGGAGATCGGAGACCTTCAGGGGTTTCTTTGCGCCATGGGGGCCCGGGTCTACGGCGCGGGCACCGGGTGCGTGCGGGTCACGGGCGTCACGTCCCTGCACGGCTGCGACTACGCCCCCATGCCGGACAGGATCGTGGCGGGCACGCTGATGATGGCCGGGGCCATGACCGGAGGCCACGTGGAGCTGGTGGGGGCCCGGGCCCAGGATCTGACCAGCCCCATACACAAGCTGATCCGCGCGGGCTGCCGGGTGGAGACGGCGAAGGACGCCCTGGTGCTGGACGCGCCGGACAAGCTGGCCGCCCAGGACATATACACCCAGCCCTATCCCGGCTTCCCCACTGACCTCCAGGCCCAGTGGATGGCCCTCTCCTGCGTGAGCGCGGGCACGGCCATGATCGTGGAAAACCTGTTCGAGAGCCGGTTCGCCCACGCGGCGGAGCTTCGCCGCATGGGGGCCGACGTGCGGGTGGAGCAGAGAACGGCCATCGTCAGGGGCACGTCCCTCACCGGGGCCCGGGTGAGGGCCCGGGACCTTCGGGGCGGAGCGGCGCTGACGCTGGCGGCCCTGGCGGCAAAGGACTATTCCGAGATCGAAAACGTGGCCCTCATCGACAGGGGCTACGAGCGCCTGGAGGAGCAGCTGTCCTCCCTTGGCGCGGACATACGGCGGATCCGTTCATAGTCCGCCGGGCACACAGGAGGCGCGTATGGCCAAGCCACGGCGAAAACAGAAAAAGCGGGGCGGCGGGTTTTTGTTCCTGCTGCTGCTCTGCGCCGCGTTCATCGCGTGCTATATGTACGTGTTCCGGGTCAAGACCATACAGATCGTGGGCGTGGACGAGAGCCTGTATGACCACGTGGCGGTGCTCTCGGGCATCAGCCGGGGCGAGAGCATGTTCGCTCTCAAGGAAAACCGGGTGCGCATGAACCTCTCCGCCGACCCCTACCTTGAATACATTTCCATGACCAGGGAATACCCCTCCACCGTGGTCATCGAGATGCGCCAGCGGGCCGCCGCCGGGGCCATCGCATACAGCGGCATATACCTCCTGGTGGACGACGAGGGATTGATCCTTGAGACCACCCCCTCCCTTCCCCCGGGCATGCCCTCCGTGACCAGCGTGAAGGTTTCCTCCGCCAATATTGGAACCAAACTGGCCTCCACGCAGTCTGATCAGATACGGATCGTGCTGGAAATCATTTCCAGCCTCGAGAGTCAGGACGCCCTTTCCCTGGTGCGTCAGATCGACGTGGACGAAAGGGAGAGCCTGTACCTGGTCACTTTTTCCGGCGTCAAGGTGGTGCTGGGCGACGAGAGCCGCTTAAGCGACAAGGTCGCCTGGATGCGCGCAAGCCTGGAGGAGATGGCCCGCCTGGGATATTCCGGCGGGCGCATCGACGTATCCAGCGGGAAAAACGCGGTCTACGCCCCCACGGAGGGGTGATGAACGGGGCCAAAAACAGGGCCGCGCGGAAGCCCCAAAATGGGCTTTTGGCGAAAAAATGCCAAAAATGTACTGATTTTTGGTTTTCGCGCCGTTAAAATGCGAATAAAACCCTTTTCAAACGCGAAAAAACCATGTATAATAAGGTATACTATGGCTATGAGTATACGCCCTGAACCACACGATAAGGCAGGCGATCATTTTTCATGAAAACCGTGGCAGCGGCAATCGACTTCGGCACCTCAAAAATCGTCACCATCCTGGCGGAGAGCGGCGGTTTTTCCCGGTGCGACATCATAGGCTCCGGCACCGTTCCCTACGACGGCTACCTGGACGGCCAGTGGAATTCCCGCGCGGGCACCGTGGATGCCCTCAGGGAATCCATCGACGCCGCCGAGGCCGAATCCCGCCGCAAAATCGACACCGTATATGTGGGCGTGCCCTGCGAAAACATACAGGTGCTCACCGCCGAGGCCGAGGTCAGCGTGACCTCCGAGGACGGGCGGGTGTCCGAGACGGACATCGACCGGGTGCAGGACGCCGTGGCGGACAAGCTGAACCTGGCGGACAAGGGCGCCTATGTGATCCACAGAAGCCCCGCCTGGTTCTCCATCGACGGCGGCAAAAAGACCATGTCCCCCCTGGGCGTGAAGGGACAAAGCCTCAAGGCCTGCGTGTCCTTTATATTGGCCGATCCCGTATTTTGCGAGGACGTGCGGGGCATGCTCTCTGAGATGGGCATCACCGTGCTGGCCTTCTTCTCCTCCGCCATTGGGCTGGCGCTCCTGCTTCTGCCCATAGACGAGCGGGACCGGACGGCCCTGGTGATCGACGTGGGATATCTGAACACCGAGATCTCCGTCCTCGAGGGCGACGCCATCACCTATCACGCGGTGGCCCCCCTGGGCGGCGGGCACATCACCGCGGATCTGGCCCAGAAGCTGGAGATCAGCATGGCCGCGGCGGAAGCCATCAAGCGGGACTTCAACTTCGTGCCCGACGAGTTCGACGGGGATCAGGACCCCGAGGTGCGGGACGAGGACGGCGCCATCGTCACCTTCCCCCACGAGCTGGTGCGCTCCACCATAGAGGACACCGCCGGGGAGCTGATGGGCATGGTGTCCGCGGTGCTGGAGGACGCCTCCTCCAAGCTGGGCCCCAAGGCGCAGATCTTTTTGACCGGCGGCGGCATCGCCATGATGAAGGGCGGCCGGGAATACGTATCCGGCAAGCTGGGCCGCAGCGTCAAAAGCCCCATGCCCCGCTCCTCCAAGCTGGGCACCCCCCGCTTCGCCAGCGCGCTGGGACTGATGGATCTGGTGTTTGACTCCATCGAGCAGAGGGAGCCCCAGGACGCCAGCCTCACCGAACGGATCACCGACCGGGTGAAAAACCTGTTTCATAAATAATCATACATCGCACGAAGGATAATAACGACGCATCGGATAAGGAGGATGTGCTGTGGCTCTTGAATTGGAAATGGAACTGAACAATTTCGCGTCCATTAAGGTCATCGGCGTGGGCGGCGCCGGCACCAACGCGGTCAACCGCATGGTGGAGGCCAATCTGAAGGGCGTGGATTTCATCGCCGTGAATACCGACAAGCAGGCGCTGAACCTGTCCAAGGCCGGCACCAAGGTGCAGATCGGCGAGAAGATCACCAAGGGTCTGGGCGCCGGGGCCAAGCCTGAGATCGGCATGCAGGCCGCCGAGGAGAGCCGGGAGGAGATCGCCAACCTGGTCAAGGGCAGCGACCTGGTGTTCATCACCTGCGGCATGGGCGGCGGCACCGGCACGGGAGCCGCTCCCGTCATCGCCGGCATCGCCCGGGATATGGGCATACTGACCATCGGCGTGGTGTCCAAGCCCTTCCTCTTCGAGGGCAAGCAGCGCATGCGCAACGCCGAGGCCGGCATCGAGAACCTCAAGGCCAACGTGGACACCCTGGTGGTGGTGCCCAACGACAGGCTTCTGCAGGTGGTCACCAAGGGAACCACCATCACCGAGGCCTTCCGTCAGGCCGACGACACCCTGCGCCAGGGCATTCAGGGCATTTCCGACCTGATCGCCGTGCCCGCCCTGATCAACCTGGACTTCGCCGACGTGCGGACCGTCATGCAGTCCGGCGGCCTGGCCCACATGGGCATCGGCGTGGGCAAGGGCGAGAACCGCATGGTGGACGCCGCCAAGCAGGCCATCCAGAGCCCCATGCTGGAGACCTCCATCAACGGCGCGCACGCGGTGCTGATCAACATCACCGGCGGCTCCGAGACCTCCATACTCGAGGTCAACGAGGCGGCCACCCTCATCATGGAAGCGGCGGATCCCGACGCCAACATCATCTTCGGCGCGGGCATCGACGAGAATCTGGAGGATCAGGTGACCATCACCGTCATCGCCACCAGCTTCGACGGCGTGAAGCCCGCTCCCGCCCGCCGTCCCTCCGTGCGTCCCGCCGCCGTGACCGGCGACGCCGCCGCTGCCCCCGCTCCCGCCGCCAAACCCGCCGAGAAAAAGGACGGCCCCGAGGTGCCCTCCTTCGCCTCCACTCCGGACTTCGTGATGCCCAACCGGGACGAGCGCACCGACAGGACCTATTTTAACGAGCGTCCCTCCTACGAGCCCGAGGGCTCCCGCAGCGCCGACGCCCGCAATCCCTACGAGGGCGACACCAAGTACGAGGACGAGGACAAATCCACCACCCGCACCCACCGGGGCTTCACCCCCGACGTGCCCGACTTCCTGCGCAAGAGGAAGTGATCATAC
>CADAGW010000091.1 GCA_902787475.1 uncultured Eubacteriales bacterium | reverse complement strand
TGCTCCTGGCGTATACCCTTCTCAGATCCGACATCCTGCGCAAGCTATACTGACGGCGATCCCAATCCCCATACTGTGTCAAAGAGCCCGGAATGAGCGTATATCTCATCCCGGGCTGTTTGTTTGCGCGGGTCAGGATGGCGCGTTGCAGGCGGTGCAGCGGGTATAGCCGTGGGTCTTGGCGTAATTGAGGGTGGTGGCCACGGCGTCCTCGTAGCTGCCGCAGTACTGGCGGCTGTGGTAGAGCTTGTCGCTGGTGACCCACACCGTCACACTGCCGCCGGAGCCTCCGGTACCCTTGGTGCCGGTGGTCTTTTTCCCGGTGGACGTGGTCTTTTTGCCAGTGGTCTTGGAGGTGGAGGCGGTCTTTTTGCCCCCCGCGCACACCGGGCAGGGCAGCTTGCCGCTGGCCCTGGCGGCCACCAGGGACACCTTGCTGGCCCCGGTCATGCCCGAGCAGGTGGCCCGGGTGTGGTAATACTTGCCGTGCTTGGTGGCGTAGTAGTACTTGGTGGCGGTGGTGGACACGCCGGTGCCGGTGGCGGTGGTCTTTTTGCCGCCCAGGCACACCGGGCAGGGGGTCTGGCCCCGTTTGAGCGCCGTGGCGTAGCTCACCTTATCGGCGTTCATCATGCCGGAGCAGGTGGCCGTCTTGTGGTAATACCTGCCGTCGGGGGTGGAGTAGTAACTCACCACGCTGGCCAGGCAGTTGGGGCAGGCGGTCTTGCCGGCGGCCTTGGCCTGGGCCAGGGTGATCTTGGTGGCGTTCTGCATGCCCGAGCAGGTGGCGTAGGCGTGGTAATACTTGCCGCTCCGGGTGCCGTAGTAATACTTGGTGGCGGTGGAGCCGGTGGTGGAGGCGGCGGTGCCGGTGGCGGACGCCGTGCCGCCCAGGCACACCGGGCAGGCGGTCTGGCCCCGCTTGAGGGCGGTGGCGTAGCTCACCTTGTCGGCGTTCATCATGCCGGAGCAGCTGGCGGTCTTGTGGTAATACTTGCCGTCCTCGGTGGAGTAGTAGCTGACCACGTTGCCCAGGCACACCGGGCAGGCGGTCTGGCCCCGCTGGTTGATGACGGCGGCGCTGACCGCGGTGGCGTTCTGCATGCCGGAGCAGGTGGCCGTCTTGTGGTAATACTTGCCGTTGGTGGTGGAGAAGTAGGTGGCGGACTGGGTGGCCTGGGTGGTGTTGGTGGCGGCGGGGATACACACCGGGCAGGCTGTCTTGCCCTCGCTGCGGGCCACGGCCAGTGTCAGCCGCTCGGCCCCGGCCATGTTGGAGCAGTACTGGTTCACGTGGTAGTACTTGCCGTTCTTGGTGCCGTAGTAGTAGGTGGTGGTGTTGTCGCCGATGCACACCGGGCAGGGGGTCTGGCCCTTCTTCTTGGCGGTGGCCACGGTGGTGCGGGCGGCGTTCTGCATGCCGGAGCAGTTGGCCAGCACGTGGTAATACTTGCCGGTGGCGGTGGCGTAGTACACGGTGCCGTTGTCGCCGATGCACACCGGGCAGGGGGTCTGGCCCTTCTTCTTGGCGGCGGCCACGGTGACCAGGGTGGCGCCCTGCATGCCGGAGCAGTTGGAGGTCTTGTGGTAGTATTTGCCGTTGGCGGTGGCGTAGACGCTGCCCACGCAGGTGGGGCAGGGCTTTTTGCCCAGGGCGATGGCCTTGGCCGCGGTGATGGACGCCGCGCCGGTCATGCCGGAGCAGGTGGGATTTTTGTGGTAATACACGCCGCCCTTGGTGGCGTAGAAGCCGCCCGCCGCCGCCGTGGGAGCGGGCGAGGGCTTAGGGGTGGCGGTGGCCTTCGCGTCCGGATCGGCGCTGCCGCCGTCATCGGAGTCGCCGGAATCTCCCGAGTCGCCGGAATCACCGGAGGAATCGCCGGAGGAGGCGTTGATGGGCGTGAGGCCGTCGTCCTTGAGGCACACGGGGCAGGGGGTCTTGCCCATGCCCTTGGCCACGCTCACCAGCACCCGGCTGGCGCCCTGCATACCCGAGCAGGTGGCGTAGGCGTGGTAATATCTGCCCTTGCCGGTGCAATAGATGTAGGTATTGTCCTCGCTGGGCTCCGGGGTGGCCTCGGCTGCGGCGATCTCCGTTTCAGGCTCCTCGGTGGGAGCGGGCGTGGCCGCGGCGGCGGCCAGAGGCGTGGGAGACGGCGCGGCGGTGGGCGCCAGGGTGGGGGCGGGAGTCAGGGTGGGGGTAGGCGCCGCCTCGCTGACGGTCAGGTCCACTGTGGGCGCGGGAGAGCGGGTGGCGATGGGCACGGTGGTGTCGCCCGAGCGGCCCAGCCGGCTGAACAGGAGGATCAGAAGGATGATGAACCAGATCACCGCCGCGCCGGATATGACGGTGCGGGTGGTGATCTCATATCTCTTCTGCCGCCAGAGGAGCCACACGCCAAGGGGCGGCAGTACGATCAGAAGGAGCCACAGAAGCCACTTGCTGTTGAGCAGTCCGTCGTACTTTCCGTAGACCTCGCCGTCCTCCTCGTCGTAGTCCTCTTCCTCGTCCTCGCTCTCGTCGTACTGGTCGTCGTAGGCCGCGTAGCGGGCGGCTTCCTTCTCTTCCTCGGTCTTGTACCAGGGGTACTGAAGACGCCATATCTTCTCCGCCCCGGCCTTTTTGGCCGCGATGCCCCGCTTGGAAAAGTTGACCTTCAAATTTCCCAGGGTAATGGTTTTTCCGCTTGCCATATTTTTATCTCCTTCGTGGACGGTACACACACAGACGTATATCCAATAATAGAATACACCAATACAGTTTCAAAGTCAATACGATTTTCGGGGGAGTTCAGAATTTCCCAATTCTTTTTACTTATTTATAGACGCTCCTTTTGCCCTGGCGGTTTCGGCGCGGGGGGCAGAATCTTATGTGAATCTTAACCCCAAAGCCGCCCGCTTCGGGTATAATGAAGGGGCCCGGGGCGTATATGCTCCCGGGAGGGATGCCCGTGGAGATCCGCGTGATGGGCAGGGAGACGCCGGAGGCGCTCTGTGCCCGGCTGGCCTCGCCCCTGTGCGCCATACTCAGAGTAAACCGCCTGCCCTCCTGCGCCTGGCTGTATCCGGGGCGGGCGATACTGGCTCCCTGGAGGGGATGCTGCCGGGAGTGCGGCGGAAAATGCCCGAGGCAGAGCGTCAGAACCCCCGCCGGGGGATGACATACAAAGGAGTACGCCATGAACGATATCACCCGGGCCATACTGGCCTGGCACGAGATCACCGCCCGGGATCTGCCCTGGCGGGGCGAGAGGGATCCATACCGGGTGTACGTGTCGGAGATCATGCTGCAGCAGACCCGCACGGCCACGGTGAAGCGGTACTACGCCCCGTTTCTCGCCGCGTTCCCCGATCCCCTGGCACTGGCACAGGCTTCTGAGGACGCGGTAAACAAGATGTGGGAGGGGCTGGGGTATTATTCCCGGGCCCGGAACCTGCAGAGGGCCATGAAAATGGTCATGGAGGATATGGGGGGCCGATTTCCCGACACCCGGGAATCTCTTTTGGCCCTGCCCGGATGCGGGGAATACGTGTCCGGCGCGGTGGCCTCCATCGCCTTCGGCCAAAGGGAGCTGGCGCTGGACGGAAACGGGATACGGGTGCTGTGCCGGATATTGGGCGAGGAGCGGGACACAGGCGACAAACAGGTCCGGCGGGCCCTGGCGGAATATGGAGAGAGCCTGCTGCCCCAGGAGGGGGCCGGGGAGTTCAACCAGGCCCTGATGGGCATGGGGAATCTGGTGTGCCTGCCGAAAAAGGCACTGTGCGGTGAGTGCCCCGCCGCGCCATGGTGCCGGGGATACGCCCGGGGCATCGCCCTGAAGCTGCCCGTAAAGGCCAAACGGCCCGAAAAGAAGGCAGAGGGCCGGGCGGTGGCGGTGGTGGTGGAAAACGGGCGGGTATGGGTCAGGAAGAGGACGGAAAAGCTCCTCTGCGGCCTGTATGAATTTGTCAACCTGCCCGTGCCCCAGGGGGAAAGCGGCACAGATGTGCTGGCCAGGGCCGGCATTCCCGCGGAGAGCCTTGTCCCGCTGGGGGAATATGAGCACGTGTTTACCCACAAGATATGGCGCATGGAGGGATACGCCGCCAGGGGCCATTGGGACGCCCCGGCGGGATACGAGCGGATGGATCGGGAGGCGCTGACGGCGGCGGCCATGCCCTCGGCCATGAACCCCTTCCGCCGCGCCGCGGAGGAGATGCTGTGATGAAGCTGGCACTGATCGCCCTGAATGCCTCCTATCCCCACACCAATCTGGCCCTGCGGCTGATCAAAAGCCGGGTGCCGGGGGACTGGGAGTGCGAACTGTTCGAGCGGCATATAAACCTGCCCCGCGCCCAGCTTTTGCGGGATATACTGAGACTTGGCGCAGACTGCGCGGGGTTTTCCTGCTATCTGTGGAACCGGGATCTGTGCATGAAGCTGGCAGCGGCCCTGAAAAAAGCCAGGCCGGAGACATTTGTCTATTTCGGCGGGCCCGAGGCGGAGAACGATCCGGAGGCGTTTCTCTCATGCGGGGACGCGGTGTGCCGGGGCGAGGGCGAGGCGACTGTCGGGGCGCTGCTGCATGGCGTGGAGGCCGGCGACCTGCGGGGCGTGCCGGGCATCGTGACCCGGGAGTTTCAAAATCCCCTGGCAGGCCCCCTGCCGCCGGATCAGTGGCCGGATCCATACGAAGCGGGAAGCGAGGGGCTCGGGAACCGGATCGTGTATGTGGAGACGTCGAGGGGCTGCCCGTACAAGTGCGGGTATTGCCTCAGCGCCGGGGAAAGGGTGCGGGCCCTGCCGGCCGGGGAGGCCATAGGCAGGCTCACGGCCCTGGCGGAGGGCGGAGTGAAGCTCATTAAGCTGGTGGACCGCACGTTCAACTTCGACAGGGCCCGGGCAGCGGAGATATGGAACGCTCTGATCGACCATTATCTCTCCCATTTCGCGCCGGAGGGCGGGGCCTCCCCCACCACCCACATCGATCTCAATGCCCAGGCCGGGCCCCGGTATCACTTCGAGATCGCGGCGAACCTGCTGGACGAGGCGGGGTTACGCGCCCTGGCTCGCGCGCCCAAGGGGCTGTTCCAGCTGGAGGCGGGCATACAGTCCACCAACCAGGAGACGCTGAAGGCCGTGGGCCGGGCGGCGTCCAACCGGGAGATATTTGAAAGCCTCAAAAAGGTGATCGCCCTTCGCACCATACCCGTCCACGTGGATCTGATCGCGGGACTGCCCATGGAGGACCTTCGATCCTTCGGCAGGTCTTATGACGAGACCTGGGCCCTGGGGGCGGACATGCTGCAGCTGGGATTTTTGAAGCTCCTGCCCGGGAGCCGCCTGCGGCATGAGGCGGAAAAATACGGCATCGTATACGACCCGGCCCCGCCCTATGAGGTATTGAGGACGCCATGGCTCACCTGGCAGGATCTGTGCCTGCTCCACGACGTAGACGCGGTGATGGACTGGTACGACGCAAAGTGCCCCCGGGCCATGACCCGGCTGTCGCTGGAGGAGGGGCCCTTCGCCTGCCGCGCGTCGCTGGCCCGCGGGCTCCGGGAAATGGGGGCCTTTGACCGGGAGCTGAATGAAAAGGACAGGATGAAGGCCCTCTCCCTGCTCCGGCCCGGCATACGGGAATGGCTGGCCCACGACCTGCTGATGGGTGGCCGGGGTCTTCCTGAGGGCGTGGAGCGGGAGGAGGACGATACGCTCCGCTCCCTGCTCCGGGCCCGGTTCCACCCCATACGGGGCCAGCGGGCCCGCGCCTATCCCTTCGACCCCCGGCGTTCCCCCTTTGACGGCCCCGCGCCGGGAGGGGAAACGGCGCTCATCTACGACAGGGGACAGTGCGAGGAGGCCGATTCGGCCTCAGAGACAAAAACGCCTTGAAAGCGAAAACAGAATAACCGGCCCCATCCCTGCGCATACTCTCCGCGCAGGGTTTTTTTGTGGGGAGGGTGAAGGCGATGGAGATAAAACGGGGCAGGGTTTGCATGAGGTTCCCCTGGGGCCCGGTCTCCCCGCCCCTGCTGGCCCCGGAAGCTGTGGAGACGCGGCGGCGGGAGCCCCGGGGGCCTGCCAGGTGGGGACGATGACGAGGGGAGGAATCATTTTCTTGGAAAAGAAATATGCGGAGTACGCCGCCATGGTCAAGGCCCACACGCCGGGCAGCGACAAGGCGGCGGGATTCGCGCGGGCGTTCTGGGTGGGGGGCCTGATCTGCGCCCTGGGCCAGGGAGTGACCATGGCCGCCCAAGGGTGGCTGGGACTTGACCCGGTGGCCTCCGGCAGCTTTACATCGGTGCTGATGGTGTTTCTGGGGGTGCTTTTGACCGGCATCGGCGTGTACGACGACATCGGCCGCTACGCCGGGGCGGGGAGCGTGGTGCCCATCACCGGATTCGCCAACTCCGTGGCCTCCCCGGCCATCGAATTCCGCCGGGAGGGGCTGGTGATGGGCGTGGGAGCCAGGCTGTTTACCGTGGCCGGGCCGGTACTGGTATACGGCATCGCCGCGTCCGCGGCGGCGGGAGCGGTGTATTATTTCGTGTGCGGAGGGTGAGGCGGTATGGACAGAACGCTTGTATTCCGCCGGGGCGTATGGGTCCGCTCCCACGCGGCCTCGGTGGGCCCCAAGGAGTCGGAGGGGCCCCTGGCCCAGTGGTTCGACGTGTGCCACAGCGAGGATCTGCTGGGCTGCGCCTCCTGGGAGCTGGCGGAGAGCGCGCTTCTCAGAGAGTGCGCCGAAAGGTGCATGGAGAAGGGCGGCGTGGCCCGGGGCGGCCTGGGCGTGATGCTCTCCGGCGACCTTCTCAATCAGCTCATGGCCTCCGGCTTTGCCGCCCGGGACATGGGCGAGCCCTTTCTGGGGCTGTACGGGGCCTGCTCCACCTTTACCGAGGGCGTGCTCCT
>CADAGW010000090.1 GCA_902787475.1 uncultured Eubacteriales bacterium | reverse complement strand
AAGATCAAGGCGGCGGTCCCGGCGATGCTGCGGCAGCACGACAAGGACTTGCAGGTGAACGTGGAGATGGACGTGAACGGCAAGCCCGTGCGGGACGGGGATATCATGGGCGGCATACGGGACGCTGTGATCAATGCGGTGAAGAAAATGATAAAACATTCATGAAATCGCAGGGTTTGCCGCACAAGTTGTAGAAAGATGTATCGAAAGCAAGACGAGTCATACTTTTGCGAAGGGAAGTTGTACCATGCCGCGGCCAGAAAAGCAGAAGCTGAAGCTGATGTATGTGAAACAAATACTGGAGGAATACACGGATGAAGCTCACGGCATTACAATGGACAGGCTGCTGGAGCTTCTGGCCATGCGCGGCGTCAAGACGGAACGAAAAAGCGTGTATGACGATATCGACACGCTGATGGACGAAGGGATGGATATTCAGAAGCCTTCGGGGAAGGACCACACCTACAGGCTTTTGTCTCGGGAATTCAGCATCGCGGAACTGAAGCTGATGATCGACAGCATTCAGGCGTCAAAATTCCTGTCGGAGACCACTTCCCGGGAGATCATCCGCAAGCTGAACCGCCTGTGCAGCACCCATGAGGCGGTTCAGCTTCAGCGGTCCGTGATTCTGACCAACCGCGTGAAGAACATTGAAAGCCAGATGGCCAGCAACGTGGATACCATCAACCGTGCCATCGCGGAAGGAAAACAGATTACCTACAAGTATTTCGACTACACCGCCCAGAAACGGAAGGTATACCGCGGCGGCGGGGAGCCGTATGTGCGCAGCCCCTACGCGCTGGTGTATTCGGACGAGAACTACTATATGCTGGCCTACGACGCCGCAAGAGACCAGATCAGGCCCTACCGCGTGGACCGCATGGAAAAAGTGAAGCTGCTGGCGCTGGACCGCGCGGGACAGGAGGCCTTTGAGAAGATCGACCTGGCGCAGTATCAGAAATACACCTTCTCCATGTTCGCGGGAAAGGTGGAGAACGTGTCCATGGTATTCAGCAACAGGATGGTGAACGCGGTGATGGATCGTTTCGGGCGGGACGTTCTCATGCTGAAGGAGGACGAAGGTCATTTCAAGATCACCGTGCCCGTGGCCGTGTCGCCGCAGTTCTTTGGTTGGATTTTTGGCTTGGGCGAACTTGCAAAAATCGTTTGGCCCGAGCATGTGGTGGAACAAATGAAAAATGCCCTGAACACAGTCCAGAGCAAGTATCATTAGCTCTCCTACGGATTTGACAGCAGAATGACGTTCCGATGGTTTTGCCATAAAATGTATTGTGATGTATGGAAAAATGGCTTGCTGGGGCCGAAGGCCCCAGACCCGTTGGTAAGGATGAGGTCACCAGTTCGAATCTGGTCATCAGCTCCATAAACCAGTCACTTTGTGGCTGGTTTTTTTATGGTTTTGGGGTGAATGCGCAGGATTCTCCCCGCAAAAGCCCGGAAACGAGGTCTCGCAGTTCAATTGAGTATAGCTCAGGGGTTTCTCGCCGCCCAGCACGAAATGGGTTGGAGGCCATGGTGGCAGATGTTTTTGAATCTGCGGCACCGTGGAAACGGCCCGCCTGCTGACTTCTGTTTAGGTTTCCCCACCATGCCCTGGTTTCGGGACGGATAGGTCACCGCTCTGCGGACATAGATCATATTGGCCCTGAAATCTATATCCTGCCATTGAAGGCCGAGCACTTCTTCCGGCGGCAGAGGATGCAGCGCTGAGAGCGCGATGAATACCTTGTCCTGATCCTCACTGAGGCAGTCAATATGTCTCACCAGATACTGCATTTCGGCAACCGGATGTGTTCCCCTTTAAAGAGTTCATTTCCCTTTATCCCATGATTATATGCTGTTCGGGCCGGGAGGGCAATACCCGGCAGAGGCGGAGGACGCCCAAAGATGGCAAAACAAAAAAGATTTCAAAGAAATTTGCAATCGTGCCGTATCTTTATGTTGAAACAAAGGCCGGGATGATGTACACTTATACAAGAGGTTAAATAGGGGGGAATATGGATATGAAGATGACGTTTCGCTGGTATGGAAAACAGAGCGACCCGATACCGCTCAGGTATGTAAAGCAGATCCCGGGAATGACGGGGCTGATGGGGCTGTTGGACAAGCCCGCGGGCGTGGACTGGCCCGAGGAGGAGTTCGCGGCGCTTCGGAAAGAGGTCAATGAGGCGGGGCTCGAGATCGAAGTGATCGAGAGCGTGAACGTGCACGAGGACATCAAGATGGGCCTGCCCAGCCGGGAGGAGTACATCGCCAATTATATATCCACCATACGGATGCTGGCCCGGCAGGGCGTGAAGGTGATCGTGTACAACTTCATGCCTGTGTTCGACTGGCTGAGGACCGACCTGGCCCGGGTGATCCCGGAGGACGGCAGCAACAGCCTGTATTTTGACGAGAAGGACCTGGGGGAGATGGGGCCTGTGGAGATCGTGCGGAAGACCGCCGAGGACAGCCACGGGTTCACCCTGCCCGGCTGGGAGCCGGAACGGCTGGCGCTGCTGGAAAAGACGCTCAAGCAGTACGAGAGCATCGGGCCGGACGACCTGAGGCGGAACTTTAAGTACTTCCTGGACGCGGTGATCCCGGTGTGCGAGGAGGTGGGCGTTAGGATGGCCTGCCACCCCGACGACCCGGCCTGGCCCATATTCGGCCTGCCCCGGATCACCCACAGCCAGGCGGACTTTGACAAGATGGTGGCCCTGCACGACAGCCCGGCCAACACGCTGTGCCTGTGCACCGGGTCTTTGGGCAGCGATCCGGATAACGACATTCCCGCCATCATACGGCATTTCGGCAAAATGGACCGGATCGGGGCCATGCACGTGCGCAACGTCAAGCACCTGGGGCGCCATCATTTCCGGGAGGCGGCGCATCTCTCCAGCACGGGCGACCTTGACATGTACGAGATCATGAAGGCCATATACGAGACCTGCCCGGACACCTACATCCGGCCGGACCACGGGCGGATGATATGGGACGAGAAGGGAAGGCCCGGGTATGGGCTTTACGACCGGGCGCTGGGCGCGGCGTACCTAAACGGCCTGTGGGAGGCCATAGACCGGGAGCACAGAGGATAAGACAGGAGGAATGACCGTGGCGCTTCACGTGATGGAGGAGGCCAACCGGTGTTTGGAATGCAAAAAGCCCCGGTGCCAGGAGGGCTGTCCCATACACACCCCGATCCCCGAGGTGATCCGGCTTTTGAAGGCGGGCCGCCTCAACGACGCCGGGTGGATGCTGTTTGAAAACAATCCGCTGACCACCGTGTGCGCTCTGGTGTGCAACCACGAAAAGCAGTGCGAAGGGCACTGCGTGCGGGGCATCAAGGAAGCGCCGGTGCATTTCTCGGTGATCGAAAGCTATATATCCTCCACCTACGCCAACCAGATGGTGCGGGGCCCGGCCCCCTCCAACGGGCGCAGGGCGGCGGTGATCGGCGCGGGCCCGGCGGGCATCACCGTGGCCGTCATACTGGCCCGGTACGGGTATCAGATGACCATATTCGACAGCCGGGACAAGGTGGGCGGGGTGCTCAGGTACGGCATACCCGACTTCCGGCTTCCGGACTCGGTGCTGGACGACATGGCGTATCGGCACCTGGAGCTGAAGGGCATACGCTTTAGACCCAATACGTATATCGGCAGCGCCATCACCATAGACGACCTGTTCAGGGACGGATACCAGAGCGTGTTCGTGGGGGCGGGTTTGTGGAGGCCCCGCAGGCTCAACGTGCGGGGCGAGAGCCTGGGAAATGTGACCTATGCCATCAACTACCTGGCCAGCCCCGGCGCGTTCCGGCTGGGGGAGCGGATCATGGTGATCGGCACGGGCAACAGCGCCATGGACTGCGCCCGCACCGCCATACGGCACGGGGCCAGGTTCGTGACGTGCGTGAACCTGACGGACACCCTCACCGCCAGCCAGTACGAGAGCAGCTACGCGGCCCTGGAGGGCGTGAGATTTCTCTATAACAAGTGCACCGTGGAGATCCGGGAGGACGGCGTGGTGCTTGCCGACAGCCAGGTGGGCGAGGACGGGCGCGTGTCTCCCGTGCCCGGCACGGAGAAGGTGTATCCCTGCACGGGGGTCATCATCGCCGTGAGCCAGAGCGCGGAGAGCAACCTGGTGCGCTCCACCCGGGATATCGACACCCGGGGAAGCGGCCTGCTGGTGGTGGACGAGGACGGGCACACCAGCCGTCCCGGCGTGTTCGCCGCGGGAGACGCCGCCAGCGGGGCCCGCACGGTGGTGGAGGCGGTGGCCAACAGCAAGAGAGTGGCGGAGGCCATGCACGCCTATATGCAGTCCCTGCCCATGCCCGGCGGCACCGCGTATCCGGACGCCCCGGTGGTGGATCTGGTGGAGGCGTCCGCTCAGGCGGAACAGCCCATAGGATAATATCTGCTGCCCCGCGCGGGACGGGCTTGCGCGGGGCGTATATCTGGCCGGATGATATGGGTCATGACAAATCGGCGTTTCCGGAGGGACATCCATGGGACGGGATCCGATGCGCATCGATAGCGAAAGGCTGCGGATCCGAAGCCTTGAGATATCGGATCTGGAAAGTCTAAAGGCCATAAGACGAGACCGGCTGGTCTATCGCCATGAGCCTGCGTTTTTACAGGAGCTTCAGGGCACGAGCGAGGAGGCTCTTGCAGCGATCCGGGGCATGGAGCTTGAAACAAGCAGGCAGTGCATACTGGGCGTGTACGAAAAGGCGGACGCGCCGGTATTCGTGGGGCTGGCGGAGTTTTACGACTATAAACCGTCCGGAAAAGTGATCTCCGTTGGGTACAGATTCATGCATGAATACTGGGGACGGGGCATCGCTACCGGATGTATACAGGCCATGATCGGGTATGTGAAAAGCCGGACAAAGGTGGAAATGATCACCGCCCATGTGCTGCCGGAGAACGGGGCTTCCGCCCGGTGCCTGATCAAAAATGGATTTGAGTATCTGCTGACCAAGGACGAGGACTGGGGATACGGGCATTTGAGCCGCGCGGACGTGTATACATTTGACTGCTGAAATTGGATTTCGGCGCAGAAGGATGGAAAGGGGGCGGGGAACATGGCGGCGGCGATCGCATTGCAGGCGGCGCTGTGGATATGGTTTCTCGGCTGTACGACCACCTATCGGCTTGGGAGATATATCCTTGTCGAAGGTATGGGCCTGAAGAGCGCTGAGTTTGCTGCCCTGTGCCTGTACAGCGCCGGATTGGTGCTGTATCATCTTGTGCCTGTGGGAAAATGGATCCTGCTGGCCATGCTGATCCTCTGGTTCGTTGTGGAGTTCTTCTGCCACTGGTATTATACGATCTTTGGCGTGAGCGAGCGGAAGCTCAAGGGCTACAATGACTGCTTTCGCAATACGGTCCGTATTTTCCCCATGAGCGAAACCAGGCTCGTTCCGGACCTGTACCATATCGTTGAGCACACACTGATCCTGGCGAATATCCTGATCTGTTTGCTGAGGTGACGGGCCGCGCGGGGGATCCCCCGTCAGGGGTCGTCCTCGTCGTCCCGGAGGGCGCCGAAGTAGAGCATGGCGTTGTAGCGGGCCTGGGCCTCCTGGCTGGCCTTTTTCTCCCGCCAGGTCTCGATCTCGGCGCATATGGAGAGCATCTCGTCCACCAGCATTTCCTCGCTGCGGGGATGGGCCTGGCGCACGTAGGAGGTCATGCGGTCTATGGCCTTGGGGCTTTGAAGCTGCCGGGCCATCAGCTCCGCCAGCTCGGCGGAAAAGCCCAGGCGGGTCACCTCCCGCACCAGATCGTCCCGGGACCGGGACCACAGCCTTTGGCTGGGCGTCATGAAACCACCTCCCGAATGGAAGTATACTACGCTCGACGCCAAAACGCAAGGAGAAAAGGAGAGATGGATATGGCTTTCGCGCCGGCGCCTCTGTTTATGGATCCCATGTTCGACGGGCCCACCGACCCCACCATGATATACAACCCCATGGAGAGGGCCTGGTGGATGGTGTATACCCAGCGGCGGGCCAACGTGCCCTGCCACGGCTTTACCTGGGTGCACGGCACCGACCTGGGCGTGGCCTCATCCAAAGACGGCGGGCAGAGCTGGCTGTACCGGGGGACGCTGAACCTGGAGGCCGTGGAGCCGGGAAGAAACACCTTCTGGGCCCCGGAGATATTGTGGGCGGACGGGGTGTGCCACATGTATGTGAGCTATATCACCGGCGTGCCTGCCCAGTGGGTGGGGGACAGGCATATCCTCCACTACACCAGCCGGAACATGTGGGACTGGAAGTATGAGGGCACGTGTGAACTGTCCAGCAGCCGGGTGATCGACGCCTGCGTGTATCCCCTGCCCGGGGGCGGCTGGCGCATGTGGTACAAGGATGAGGATCATGACAGCCACACCTACTACGCCGACAGCCCGGACCTTGCGGCCTGGAAGTGGGTGGGCCCGGCCACGCTGGATCAGTCCCAGGAGGGGCCAAACGTGTTCCGCCTGGGCGGGAAATACTGGATGATCGCGGACGTGTGGCAGGGGCTGGCGGTGTATGAAAGCGACGACCTGACCGCGTGGCGGCGGCAGGAGGGGGACATCCTCTCGGGCCGGGGCCTGCGGGAGGGCGACACGGGCCGGGCCCATCACGCGGACGTGGTGGTGGACGGGGAGAGGGCGTATCTCATCTACTTCACCCACCCCGGGGAGGAAACGCCCGGGGAGAAGGGCATATCCGCCCGGCGCTCCTGTGTGCAGGCGGCCATGCTGCGGGTGGAAAACGGAAGGCTCACCGCCATACGGGACGAGCCGTTTGATTTCCGCCTGCCGGACGGGGAATAAAGGGCTGACTATGGATTTTTCCGGTACGAAACTTTGAGTTTCGACAGTATGAAACTTTGAGATTTTCGGGTATGAGACTTTGAATGGTTCCGATTTGGGCGGATGGACCCAGAT
>CADAGW010000089.1 GCA_902787475.1 uncultured Eubacteriales bacterium | reverse complement strand
TCTTTTCGGGCCGCCTGCGCACGCACAGAAGCGACGGCGGCGAATTGGGCTGGTTCAGATACGTCTCATACAGGCAGTCGTACCGCACCGGGTCAAGCCCCCTGGCCCAGTCAAGGAGCCGCTCCCTTTCCACCTTCCCCTCCTCATGACCGGGATAGACGCATATGGTCAACAGCCCCGTCTCCTTGAGGAGCCCCACCGCCGAGTTCACGGCTGTGATGGTGGTGTCCGGCAGGGTGGGCGATCTCTCCGCCATACCCGGCAGCCACCCCAGATTGAACACGATCAGATCCGCCTGCTCGGGCACATACTCCGCCATATGCTGGTGCCCCGCCAGAAACAAACGCGCCCTGTCCAGACACCCGGCCTCCCGCAGGCGCTCCCTGGTGTTTTCAAGGGCCTGCTCCTGCACGTCGAAGGCGTACACCCGGCCCCCTTCCCCCACGCTCTCGCACAAAAACAGGGTGTCGTGGCCGTTCCCCATGGTGGCGTCCACGCACACCGCCCCGGGATACAGGGCCGTCATCATCTTTTCCTTCGCCCAATACCTGGCGCTGTGAAAATCCTCCGCCATTTTTTCACTCTCAATCCATATCATTTATCCCCGCCCGAAGGGCGGCAAGAAGGGATTCCAAAGGGGCGCACGAAGCCGCCGCCCAGTGGGCGAAATGCGGCGAAGTAAGCCCAATGAGGCAAGGAGTTTTTGAATATACGGATTTCAAAAACGACTATGCCGAATTGAGGAACAATGTCCCTTTGGCGAGGAGTCTGAGGGGGCGAACGAAGGCACCCGCCAGTGGCGGAAAAGTGCCGGAGAGAGCCCAATGAGCATGGGAGCTTTTGGATATACGGATTCCAAAAGCGACCATTGCGAATTGAGGAAGCAGCCCTCAGCGCCTCCCCCGTCTCCCTCGTATTCTTTCTCCCTCTCTTGCGCATCCTACCCCCGGGAGGGATGCTATGATCACTTTGTTTCTGCGCTCCGCCATACTCTACACGGCGCTGGTACTGACCATACGGGCCATGGGCAAGCGCCAGCTGGGCCAATTCCAGCCCTACGAGCTGGTGGTGACGCTGTTCATCGCCAATTTGTCCTCCACGCCCATGGCGGACCTGGACACGCCGCTGTGGGAGGGCCTGCTGCCGCCCATGGCGCTGCTCATCCTCCACGGGGCGGTGACGCTTCTGAGCATGCAAAGCGACAAGCTCCGCGCCGTGCTCTCCGGGCGGCCCACCGCCATCGTCACCGGCGGGGTTTTCGACGAAAAGGAAATGCGCCGCCTGTGCCTGTCCCTGGCCGACGCGCTGGAGGGCATACGCGCCTGCGGCATCGCTGACCCCGCCGAGGTGGGCTCCGCCGTCATGGAGCCCAACGGCGCCATATCCGCCTTCCCCCGCAGCAGCTGCCGCCCGCCCAACGCCGGGGAGATGGGCGTGACACTGCCCCCGGACAACATCCCCCTGGTGCTGATCATGGACGGACGGCCCCAGCCCCGCAACCTCAAAAGCCTGGGCCGGGACCCCGCCTGGCTGAAGGCAAAGCTGGCCGCCCTCTCCCTGACTCCCCGGGACGTGTTTTTGTGCAGCGTGGACAACCAGGGCACTATGACCGTGCAGGACAGGCATGGCCGGGTGTCCCGCGTCCAGACGGAGGCCGCGGGATGGGCCGGATGATATTGGCGCTGGCCCTGGCCCTTATTGTCACCGTCGCCGCCTGCGCCGCCTGCCGCGCGGAGATGGACAGGGCCGTGGATGCTGCCCTGCCCCATGTCCAGGCCGCCATGGACGCCGCCCTCCGCCTGGACACATCCTCCGCCCTCACGTCTCTCCAAAGGGCACGGGCGGGCTGGCAGAGCCGCGAGAAAAGCCTCATGCTCTTCCTGCCCCACTCCCGCCTCGAGGCCGTCTTATGCCAATTTGAAAAGTGTGAGTGCGCCCTCCTCTTCGGCCAGATCGACGCGTTCCTGCCCGAGGCCCGCATCCTTCACAGGATGCTCATTTCCCTTGCCCAAAACGAGCGCCTCACCTGGGAAAACCTGCTCTGATCACCCGCCGTATATGAACTCATACAGCAGCGCCTTGTTCTTCGCCGCGTCCTGCCGTATGGACCACTGCCCGTTCTGGGTGCCGGACTGATAGGCGCCCTCCGCGGGCAGTCTGATCTGATCCATCTCTCCGCCGCCCATCACCTTGATGCCCAGGGCCGCGATCTGGTAGGCGTTCAGGTTCGTCTTGACGTACTGATACGCCACCCTGGCGCACTTCACCAGCCGTATGGGGTGAAACCCGCCCCGCACCCGGGAGAGGATGGCCCCGATGACCCGCCGCTGCCGGGACGTGCGCACGAAGTCCGAATCGATGGCCCGGATCCTGGCGAACGCCGTGGCCTGCAGGCCCGTCAGATACACGTTCTCCCCCGGGGCCTCCAGCTCCCGCACGTCCAGCCCCGTGCCCCTGAACCGGTGCCGCATGGACAACACCAGCCGGTTGAGCTTGGGCAGCTCCTCCTCCGTCACAGTGAGCCTCACGCCCCCCACCGCCTCCACAAGATACGGGAAGGTGTCAAAGGACACCACCACGTACTTCGTGATGTTGAGGCCGTACATCTCGTTCACCGTCTGCATGGCCAGCTCCGGCCCGCCGAACCGGTAGGCCGTGTTGATCTTGTTTTTCCCATGCCCCGGTATGTCCGCCAAAGTGTCCCGCATGAGGCTGGTCAGCTTCACGTCCCCGCTTCGCCGGTTCACCGAGGCGATGATGATGGTGTCCGTCCGTCCATACGCGCCCCCGTCCGGGTCGTCCTCGCCGAGCAGCAGGATATTGTACCATTCCGACGGCAGATCCCGATTCACGCTCAGCCCCTCGCCGTTTCCGTCCACGAACATCAGCGGCACGAACCCAGAAAACACCTCAAACAGGGCCCACAGCACCGCCGCCATCAGCGCCAGACGTATGAGACACCCCATCCTGCCTGCGCGCCTTTTCCTTTGTTCCTTCTTCATTTCCGTCCCCTGATCTTCCGTATTTCTGCGATCCTTTATTCCCCGATCCCCATGCGGGAGCGGTAGTCCCGCCACACGTTCTCAAACCACTGCTCCGTGCGGGGTATGGGTCTGGCGGGCACCGCCCGGGTCACAAAGTCCGCCCCGGTCTCCAGCACCGCGTTTTCCGCCTGACGGTGGGGCCTGAACGTCCCGTCGTCCTCCAGCACCATGCCGCTTCCGTCGCTGCCATATATCCTGGCCGCCGCCAGCATGGCGGATATCACCGCCCGCCGGGTGATCATGGCGTCCCGTATCCCGGCCAGATAGCGTATATCCTCCCCCGCCTCCATCCTCCGCAGGGGGATGTCCTGGGCCTCAAAGAGCGCCATGAGCCTCTTTTCGCTCCGCAAATGGGCCCCGCAGGCGCTCATGCTCCGCCGGAAAAAGGCCTCCCTGTCCTCCTTCGGGGCCAAAAACGCCCCCAAAACGGCCTCCTTCAGCCCCTCCAGAGACCCGCTGACGGGCCTTATCCGGCCCTGGGCGATGTGCTGCGCCGCCCGCATGGAGGTCACCTGCCCCGCGTTCAGGGCCGAGCCTCCGGGCCGGTAGGCTCCGAAGGTGCCCGCGCACTCCCCGGCGGCGTAGAGCCCCGGCACGTTTGTCTCCCCGTTTATGTCCACCGCCGCGCCGCCGTTGTGGTGCTGGGCGCACACCCGCACCTCCGCCATCTCCCGGGACAGATCGATGCCGTGATCCAAATACAGCCTCGCCGCGGCGGGGTTCATGTGCAAAAGCCGCCCATACGGCGTCCCCTGCCCCGCCCCGCTGGCCAAGAGATAGTCCCTGGCCTCCTTCCCCAGTCTGTCCATGCCGGAGGACTCCCGGGTATAGTCCAGATACACTCTCCTGCCCTTCTCGTTCTCCCGGTGCACCGCCAGGTCCACCATGGACGACCCTTCGGCTTTGCGCACGTCGAAGGGCCACTGATACCCCTTCAAAAACCGGGCGTCCGGCTGATCGGGCAAAAGCTCATATTCCCCGTCCTTTCCAACGGACACATACCGGGGCATCGCCTGCTGATAGGTGCCGGACACGTTCCAGCGGAACTTCACCGTGGCCAGCCCGTACTGCCACTGGTGCATATTGGCCATTTTCGCCCCGGCCTCTATGGCCAATGACGACATGCCCCACTGTCTCTCCGGGAAGGCGCTGTATTCATAGAGCCTGGCCGGTCCGCCGGTACACAATACCACGTTGGGCGCCAGGATCACCAATATCTCGTCCTCCCCCGCCGCCACGCACCCGGCGCACCTGCCGCCCTCCGCCAGCACCTTGAGGGCGGTATACCCGTCCAGCATTCTCGCTCCCTTTTTCCGCAGGGAGGCCTCCAGCGCCTCCGCCATATACCTCGAAGTCAGCGGCCCCGCGGAGGTGGCCCGGCTCCTGGGATCGTGGTCGGTCTTATACCCCACGTACTCCCCCATCCGGTTGGTGGGAAAGGGCACGCCCAGCCTGGCCAGCTTCAAAAAGCAGGCCGCCGAATTGGCCGCCTCCACATAGGCCTCGTCCCCGTGCATGCCCTCGGACACCATGTCCCGGGCCATACGCTCCGGGCTGTCGTCGGCGTCCCCGGACAGGGACAGCTTATAATACGTCTGCTTGTCGCTGCCCGCGTTGCGGGAGGTGCCCGCGCCCATGTCCTCGGTGATCAGAAGGGTGTCCACCCCCAGGTCCGTCAGCCAGTCCGCGCAGTTGAGCCCCGCGCAGCCCGACCCCACCACCAGGGCCCCCGTCTCCACCAGGCGCACCGGTTTCCCCAATATGTTCATACGCCGCCTCCCGCCGAATGGGCCTTCATGAAATCACAATACAGTATGACATCTGTTTGTCATTGCGAGGAACGAAGTGACGAAGCAATCCGTCCCCCTCACAGCCTCCTGATGTGGTACCCCCCGTCCGCGTCCAGCACCTGCCCTGTGGTAAAATCCAGGTTCCCCGACGCGCAGGCGGCCACCATACTGGCCACGTCCTCCGGCGTGCCGAACCGGCGGATGGGCGTAAGCCCTCCCTCGATCAGCCGCTCATACTTTTCGTGCACCACTCTGGTCATGTCCGTGTCGATGATGCCGGGCCGGATCTCGAACACCGGTATGCCATACTCCGCCAGCCGGTCGGCAAAGAGCATGGTCACCATGCCCACCCCCGCCTTGGACACGCAGTATTCCCCCCGGCTGGTGCTGGACACATAGGCGGACATGGAGCCGATGTTGACGATGCGGGGGCGGTAATCCTCCACCCGTCCCAGCTCCCTTATCATTTCCCTGGCCGCCAGCTGGCACATGAAAAACGTGCCCTTCAGGTTGATATCCAGTACCCTGTCAAAGCTCTCCTGGGTCGTCTCCAGTATGTCCATTCTCACCTGGGGCGCCACCCCGGCGTTGTTGACCAGAAGATCCAGCCGCCCCAGCCGCCTGACCGTTTCCTCTGTCAGATTCTTTCTGTCCTCGTCTTTTGATATGTCGCAGGGGATATATATCTCCCCCCTCACGCTCTCCGGGGCCTCCGCCCGGGTGCCGGAAAACACCACGGTGTAGCCCTCGTCCTGCAGCTTCCTGGCGATGCCGTGCCCGATGCCCCTTGTGGAACCGGTGACCACTGCCGTTTTCATAATCACGCCTCCCTGTAGGGCTGATATACTTCCCTGTCCCGCACCACGCAGCCCGCGCACTGGCCGTGGCGCAGAAGCACCGCGCACTGGCCGCAGGTCAGGCACACACGGGCCGGGTCGATGCGCCCGGTCTTCATGATCTCATTGGCGAAGTCCGGATCGGCGAAGGCCATCCGGCCAAAGCCCGCCATGGCCACCCGGCCCTCCCCCACCATGCCTGCCGCCAAGTTGGCGGCAAAGGCGCGGGGATAGCTGAACCCGGACCCGATCACCGGTACGTCCGGCACGGCGGCCTGTATCTCCGCCGCGCAGTCCATGAGCCGCGCAAGCCCCACCAGAGAATGCTCCGGCGGCACGTAATTGCCCAGGTCATAGGGCCGGTTCACGTGGGGATTTTTGTAGGGATTGCCTATGGTCACGTTGAGTATGGACACGCCCAGGCCCCTCAAATGCGCCGCCAGCTTTTTCCCCTCCGTCAGGTCGGGCTCTATGCCCTCCCCCTCGTTCACCCCGAATCCCCAGGGCCAGGGGAAGCCGTCGTAGGCGTTCATGCGGCAGCCCACGGGCAGGGAGCAGGCGGCCTTCACCGCCTCCACCGCCTCAGTGAGGAACCGCGCCCGGTTTTCAAAGGGCCCGCCGTAGAGGCCCGGCCGCAGATACGCCGACAGCAGCTCACTGGCCAGATACCGGTGACAGCACTTGACGTCCACCGCGTCAAAGCCCGCCTTTTCCGCCAGATAAGCGGTCTCGCCGAACCGCTCGGCATAGCCCTTCAGTTCATCGTCGGTGAGCACCTTAAAGGGCAGATTTTCCAGTCCCTCCTCCAGCACCTCGTTGTGCCAGGCGATGAGGGGATGGGGCGTGCCGTCCGGCTTGGCGTAGCGGCCCGAATGGGTGGCCTGCATCACGAACACCGGCGCGTAGCCGTTGGCCTTCATGCCCGCCTCCCGGGCCCTGTCCAGCATCCGGGCAAAGTCCGACACGTTGTCCTCCGTCAGATACAGCTGGTGGGCGCTGGCCCTTGCCTCCGGCGCGGTGGACACCGCCTCAAACCAGATCAGCCCCGCCCCGCCCCGGGCGAACCGGTCATATCGCCTTGATGTCAGTTCCCCCGGCGCGCCGCCTTCCGTGCCGTCGGTGCCCTCCATGGGCTGCACCGCCAGCCGGTTGGGGATATGGAGAGTCCCCGCTTTGAGGGGCCGGCACAGGCAGGCCATATCCGCGCCAAACGTGAGCTTCACGCCCTGCTCCACGGCGGCCTCCTTCAGCGCTTCCAGTGTGGCATAATGGAATTTCTCGT
>CADAGW010000088.1 GCA_902787475.1 uncultured Eubacteriales bacterium | reverse complement strand
TACCAGTATACTCAGGATGCTCGGCAGGCAGATAGGTGTAATACACCATCTCCGGGCTTCCGCAGGCAGCATACAGATCGGTGTAGACCTGCAGAGCCTCTTCGCCGCCGTTGCTCATCCACTTCTCGACGATGGAATCCCAATCGTCCAAGGAGGCCTCACCCATGATGACCTGGGTGAAATAGGGCTTCACGATGTTGCTATTCAGGTCGCTCAGGGTCTGCAGAGCCTCAGTCTGAGGAGGCAGGAAGACAGTGGGATCGCCGTTGGGATTGCCTACGGACGGACGCTCGGCCGGGTAGAAGTACTCAGCCCAGTTAGAGCCCACGCCATACACGGGATACCAGTCTTCGGGCATGAATACATTGCGGAAATAAACAGCCCAGTCAATAGATTCAGCGCCTTCGATAGGAGTGGTGACTCCATTCTCGTCCTTGGTATGCATGCGGCTGGGGAAGAGCGGAACGTGGGACGACGAGACCGCCTCGCCGGGGTTTGTGCTTGAAAACCCGGCATACGCCGCCGACCCGGCGGGGGAGAAAAAATACCTCATGATATACAGCGGCTCCTGCAAGGGCGTGACCATGCGCTCGCTGGGCATCGCCCGCACGGACGATCTGCGCGCCGCCGGGGCCTTCGACGACCCCCAGGGATGATTCTGGGAAAAGGATCCGGAGCCCCTGCTGCCGCCCTCGGAAGATATCGAGAATTCCTCTCTGTATTTCGATGAGAAGAAGGGCATGTACTGGCTGTTCACCAATCACGTGAAGGACAACCGGTACACCGACGCGGTATGGGTCTATTGGAGCCGGGATCTGAACCATTGGAACGTACAGGACAAGGCCGTGGCCATGGACGCTTCCATGAGCCGATTCGGGAAGGGGGCCATCGGCATGCCCTCCGTGGTCAAGATGGACGAGAATACGCTGGCCCTGTTCTATGACGTCTCCCCGGACTGGCGCACGGACCACCTGGACCGCTCCATCTGCATGGCGAGCATACCGCTTCCCCTGCGGGCCCGGGAGGACTGACCTCCGGTAATTCAGACAGATCCAAAACGATGTGGAACCCAAAAGCCCTTGCAGAACACGAGGTTTTGCAAGGGCTTTTTGCTGTTGTGACGCTTGGACGGCTTTATTCGGACTGCAGGGCGTCGTAGCCCTCCTCGCCCGTGCGGACGCGGACCACGTTTTCCACGTCCGTCATGAATATCTTGCCGTCGCCGATGTGGCCGGTATACAGCGCCTTTTTGGCGGTCTCGATGACCTGGCGCACCGGCACCTTGCTCACCACGATGTCCACCTGCACCTTGGGCAGCAGCGTGACCTCCACCGGCGTGCCCCGGTAGTATTCCGGCTTGCCTTTCTGCGTGCCGTAGCCCATGACGTTGGTGACGGTCATGCCGGTGATGCCGATGCGGTTCATGGCGGTCTTGAGGGTCTCCAGGCTGGCTGGGCGGCAGATGATGCGCACATTGGTGTAGACTGGTGCATCGGGAGCCTTCTCCTTTGCCACACGCACGGGTGCTTCATAATCCCCGGCGGGAACGGCTGCGGTTTCGGCATCCTCCACAGCGCTGTCTGTCATGACGGTGAAGCCGGAATAGGCGGTGTGCAGGCCGTGCTCCGAGCGATCCAGGCCCATGACCTCGTCCTCCCTGGTGACACGCAGACCGATGGTAGCCCGTATGACGGCGAACACGATGGTGATGACCACTGCTGTCCAGGCGATCACCGCGCCAACGCCCAGCAGCTGCACGCCCAGGAATTGGAAGCCGCCGCCGTAGAACACGCCCTTCATGGTGGAAACGCCCGTGGCGAACAGGCCGGTCAGAATGGTGCCCATGGCCCCGCATACGCCGTGTACGGAGATGGCGCCGACGGGGTCGTCGATCTTTACGACCTTGTCAAAGAACTCCACCGCCAGCACCACCGCCAGGCCGCAGCACAGGCCGATGACCGCCGCGCCGAAAGGGTTTACCGCGTCGCACCCCGCCGTGATGCCCACCAGACCCGCCAGGGAGGCGTTGAAGGTCATGGACACGTCCGGCTTGCCGTAGCGAAGCCATGTAAACACCATGGTGGTCAGCGTGGCCAGGGCGGCGGCCAGGTTGGTGTTGAAGAACACAAGGCCCGCCGATACGATCAATTCGTCGCTGTCCATGCCCACGGTGCTGGCCCCGTTGAAGCCGAACCAGCAGAACCACAGTATGAACACCCCCAGCGCCGCGATGGACAGGTTGTGGCCGAGTATGGCCCGGGGCTTTCCGTCCGGGGCGTATTTGCCGATGCGGGGGCCCAGCAGCTTCGCCCCGATCATGGCGCACACGCCGCCCACCATGTGCACGCAGGTGCTCCCGGCGAAGTCGTGAAAGCCCAGGCCGCTAAGCCACCCGCCGCCCCAGATCCAGTGGCCGGACACGGGGTAGATGAACAGGGAGATGGCGGCGGAGTAGACGCAGTAGGCGGAGAATTTGGTACGCTCGGCCATGGCGCCGGAGACGATGGTGGCGCTGGTGGCACAGAATACCGTCTGGAAGATGGCGTAGGCCCACAGCGGCACGCCCGCGGGGAGGATGTGGCTGTAATCCTTCAGGATGAAGGGGTCGATCCAGCCGAAGGCCGCCGTGCCCGCGCCGAACATGATGCCAAAACCCACCAGCCAGTACAGCGGGGTGCCGATACAGAAGTCCATCAGGTTTTTCATCAGTATGTTGCCCGTGTTTTTGGCCCTGGTGAAGCCAGCCTCGCACATGGCGAAGCCGGCCTGCATGAAGAACACCAGCGCCGCGCCAAGGAGTACCCAGATGGTGTTGACAGCGGAAAATGTCATGGTAGAACGCTCCTTTCCCTTTGTATCCAAAACAAAAAGCGCAGGGGCGGCGGCGAGTGGGGGATCTCGCTGCGCGCCCTTGCGCTTTGCTTGAATTGGGTGTATTGTATGCCGGATGGGCTGGATTGTCAAGAAAACAGATTGTTAAGCGCGGTTCTGCTGGCCCTGGTCGATCTGCACCGAATAGTCCTTTTTCATGCCGTGGGATCCGAATATCTGCCATTTTCCCGTGCCCAGGCGCTGGAAGATGGCCTTTCTCTCCAGGGCGCACAGGGCCGGGTCTGTGTCCACCGAGGTCATCAGCACCGGCGCATACTGGTTGTAGGCGGCCTGCTGGCGGGTCATGTCGTGGACGTTGACATAGATGTCGCCGGTAAAGGCCACGTGGTGGGCATAATCGATCAGCACCGTCTCTCCCGCCAAATGGCCGCCCTGGCCCTGATAGACCTCAAAGCACATCTCTCCGAAACGGAAAAAGCCGATCTGCTCCAGAGGCTCCGTCTGTCCGTCCCGGCCCGACCAGAGGGAGCGCACCTTGTCCGGGGCAATGGGACGGTAGCCAGTCAGCGTCTTACAGATGTTGATATAGGGCCTGTGCAGGGGGTTCTGCTCCCTGTATCCCGCCTCGCCCGCGTATTCAAGCGCCAGGCAGGCGGCTGTCTTTTCGCTGGAGAGTACTTCGCCGAATAGATCCAGCAGGCCGCAGTGGTCCACGTCCGCGTGGGTGATGAATATGCGCCTGTCCATGCTGTCCCAATCCGGCAGAAGACTTCTCAGGAGGGACTCCATCTCTTCCCGGTACAGGGCGTACCCGCAGTCGATGAACAGAGTCTGTCCCAGGCTTTGCAGTATGGCCATATTGCTGCCGCAGGGCGGTTCGATCAGTATGACATGCGTATTGTCGGTAATGGTGTGGCGGGTGACGCGGGGCGAAAAGGCGCCGCTCCGGCTCTCCGCCAGCAGCTGGGCGAAGCGCCCGATGCTCTCGAAGGTCTTGTAGGGGGACAGGCCCTTTTCGTCCAGCATCTGCATGACCAGATTGCTGTTGACCAGCAGGGTGTCCCGGCTGCTCTCCGAAAGCCCCAGGGTCTGCATCAGGCCGGAGACGAAGGAGCGATAGAATATGCTGTTGTCGTAGACATGCTCGGAGTGGTTGTAATCGATCATCCGCACGGGGCACAGCGCTTCCACCCGGCTCATGAAGGTGCGCAGGTTCTCCTCGTCCTCCACGAACAGGCCCATCTTGAAGGCCTGGCAGTCGGTCCCGTTTTCCTGGGAGCTGATGTAGGATATGTTGAGGCTGAACTCCTGGATGAGCCGCAGCACCGCCGTGACGCTGCCGGGGACGTCTTTGAGGCGAAACTCCAGCAGGGCGATACTCCGGTCCTGGGCTTCGCTTTTGAGATAGCCTATGCGCTCCAGGCGTTCGTCCGCCGCCTTCAGCTGGGCCTCGGTGCCCTCGGCGTCAATAAACAGGGTATGGGAATCCACCGCCTTGTTGTAGCTCACCCGGGTGATGTTGACGCCCAGCTCCGCGAAGCACTCGCTGGCCCTCAGAAACGCGCCGATGTGATTGGGCATGGTGGTGATGTAGGTCTTTTTCATGGGATCTGTTCTCCTCCGCCGCCCCGGGACCGGAACGGGATGGTCTTTCCCGGCCTTCTATTTTCCGCTGGCCCCGTAGTTGGACAGCACCCGGGCCGAGGGGTCGTCCACGTCGCAGCCGGGCCAGGCCCGGTTGGGCATCCAGAAGTCCGGGATCATGCGTGCCTGGCCGGGATAGTACCGTTCGAAGAGCTCCCGGTACAGAAGGCTCTCCTTGGTAAAGGGGCGGCAGTAATCGTATTTGGCCGCTCTTTGGGCAAATTCTGCGTCTGTGTAGGTCCTCTCCGCCAGGGCCTTCAGGTCGCTGACCATGGAATGGCCCACGGCATCTGAGAAGGCCGCCTTCTGCCGCCAGAGGATCTCGTCGGGCAGGATATGGTCGCCCTCAAAGGCCTTGCGGATCAGGTATTTGCCCATGTGGTGCCGGTTCATTTTCAGCTCCGGGTCAATACTCATGGCGTAGCGCACGAACTTCAGGTCCCCAAAGGGCACCCGGGCCTCCAGGGAGTTGACGCTGATGCACCGGTCCGCCCGGAGTACGTCGTACATGTGAAGCTCCCGGATCCGCTTTTCCGCCTCCTCCTGGAAGGCGGCGGCGGTGGGGGCGAAGTCGGTGTATTTGTAGCCGAAGAGCTCGTCTGAGATCTCGCCGGTGAGAAGCACCCGGATGTCGGTGTGCTCATGGATGTATTTGCAGACCAGGTACATGCCTATGGAGGCCCGTATGGTGGTGATGTCCCAGGTGGCCAAAAGCTCCACCACCTGGGGGAGGGCATCCAGCACGTCCTTTTCGCTGATGATGACCTCGGTGTGGTCCGAGCCGATATACTCCGCCGCCATGCGGGCGTACTTTAGGTCTATGGCGTCCACGTCCATGCCGATGGCGAAGGTGCGTATGGGCGCGTCCAGCATCCCTTGGGCGATGGCGCACACCAGGGAGGAGTCCAGGCCCCCGGAAAGGAGGAAGCCTATGGGCGCGTCGGCGTCCAGCCGCTTCTGTACTCCGTCCATCAGCAGGCGGCGGAGCTTGCGGCATATATGCTCCTCGCCCTGCATGGTGAACTGATCCACGTGGGAGGGGTCGGCGTAGCGCACGAACTCCCCGTCCGCCCAGTAGTGGCCGGGCGGGAAGGGGAGGATGGCATCGCACAGGCCCATGAGGTTTTTGGGCTCGCTGGCGAAGGCGATGTTTCCGTCCGGCAGATAGCCGTAATACAGGGGGCGGATGCCTATGGGGTCCCGGGCGGCGACGAGCCTGTGTCTGCCGCCGTCGTAGAGGATCAGCGCGAACTCCGCGTCCAGGGTCTTGAACATCTCGAGGCCGTATTCCCTGTACAGGGGCAGAAGGATCTCGCAGTCCGAGGCGCTTTGGATGGGAAAGCCCTCGTCGATCAATCTCTGCCTGAGGGGCCGGAAGCCGTAGAGCTCGCCGTTGCAGACCACATAGCTTCCGTCCATCTCAAAGGGCTGCATGCCTTCCTCGGTCAGGCCCATGATGGCCAGCCGGTGAAAGCCCAGGTATCCCCAGGGAAATTCCACGAACCGGCTCATGTCCGGGCCCCGGGAGAGGGTGCGGTCAAAGCATGCGCGCAGCGTTTGCGCCGGAATGGATCTTCCCTGAACGCCGAAGATAGAACACATAATGACACCTCCGAATGGGTCGGCAATCGCTCTGATATTTCAGGACGAAGGCCGCCGCTCCGTGGTGCCACCTGATTTGCTTCTCTTGACGGGTCGTGTTCAACCCTGGCCGCTGTAACGTGCCGCCGCCACGCCGCCCCTACTCGCCAACGCTTTCGGCTTGGACTTGGAAGGGTTTTTCGCCCGGTGGCCCATGCGGGATTTTCACCGCCGCCCGCTCTCTTTGATGCCGCCATGAAAGGGGAGGTATGTCCCCTTCCGCCGGGGTACTCTGCTTCCGCAACGCTTTGCATTTGGAATTTTGATTGGGATTGTACCACGGACAGGGAGTCTTGTCAATACGGATTTGCAATTAAAATATTGTAAACTTGCATTTCGATCCCCGAAAATCGGCAAAAATGGGGCGATTCGGATAAAAGATGAATTTAACATTCAAAACCCCTTGACGGGGCGGGAGAGTTGTGCTATACTGCCACCAGCAAGGCAAGGGAGTCGTGTGAAACGGTTCCCTTGCCCTTTTTTTGATTTCGGAGGTGCGATTATGAGCAGGTACACCAAGGAGGATATCGTAAAGCTGGTCCGGGAAGGCGACGTGGAGTTCATCCGCATGCAGTTTACCGACATATTCGGACAGCTGAAAAACGTGGCCATTACCGCCAGCCAGATCGAAAAGGCCGTAAACAATGAGATCATGATCGACGGCAGCTCCATAGAGGGCTTCGTGCGCATCAACGAGAGCGACCAGTATCTGCGGCCCGACCTGGACACCTTCGCCATACTGCCCTGGCGGCCCCAGCACGGCAAGGTGGCGCGGCTGATCTGCGACGTGTACAACCCGGACGGCACGCCCTTCATGGGCGACCCGCGCGGCACGCTGAAGCGCATCCTGAAGAAGGCCGCCGACATGGGCTACAGCTTCAACGTGGGCCCGGAGATGGAGTTCTTCCTGTTCCAGACCGACGAGGAGGGCCGGCCCACCACCACAACCTCCGACGAAGCGGGCTATTTCGACCTGGGGCCCCTGG
>CADAGW010000087.1 GCA_902787475.1 uncultured Eubacteriales bacterium | reverse complement strand
ATTTCCGCCCCCGTCAAATCCGGTTTTTTCTTCATTTCCTGTTGACATGGGGGAGAGGATGTGATGTAATACATATAAGCATCTGAAAAGGGGGAATCGGATTGATCAGCAGGAAGAGATGCGCGGCGGCCATACTGGCGGGTGCGTTCATGGCAGGCTCCGCCTTTGCCCAGGAAGCGGACAGGACCATCACCGTGGACATGGCCAACATATCCCAGGTCAACGGCGGCGTGTTCGAGGGCTGGGGCACCAGCCTGTGCTGGTGGGCCAATCGGGTGGGCTATTCGGACACTCTGAGCCAGCTGGCGGCGCAGGCCTTCTGCGACCCGGAAACGGGCCTGGGCCTCAACATCCTCCGCTACAACATCGGCGGGGGAGACGACCCCGCCCACGACCATATCACCCGCACGGACTCCATGATGCCCGGCTTCTGGAAGGACCCGTCCTGCGATCCGGAGACAGGGGAGTACGCCTGGGAATACGACTGGACTCAGGACAAAAACCAGAGGAACGTGCTCACCCACTGCCTGGACACCTACGGAGACGGCATGCTGGTGGAGGCCTTTTCCAACTCCCCGCCCTACTTTATGACCAACTCCGGCTGCTCCTCCGGCTCCACCCGGGCCTTTCAGAACAACCTCAAAAACGACGCCTACGACGCCTTCGCCCGGTATCTGGCGGACGTGGCGGAGCATTTCAGAACCGAGTGGGGCATTTCATTCCAGAGCATGTCCCCTATGAACGAGCCCAACACCTCCTACTGGCAGGCCATGAGCCCCAAGCAGGAGGGGTGTCATTTCGACCCGGGGGCGAGCCAGTCCAGGATACTGACCGCCCTGGCCCGGGAGCTTGAAGCCCAGGGCCTTGGCGACATCCAGATCTCCGGCACGGACGAGACCAGCATCGACTCCCAGGCCCTGTCCCTGACCCAGCTGACAGACGAGGCGCTTGAGGTCATCAGCCGGGTGGACACCCACGCCTATTCCGGCTCCGGGCGGGATTTCCTGTTGCGCCAGACGCTTTTGCGGGGCAAAAACCTGTGGATGTCCGAAGTGGACAGCGGCGACACCGCGGGGGTCAACGCGGGGGAGATGGGGGCCGGACTGTGGCTGGCCCAGGAAATCATGAAGGATCTCAACGAGATGACCCCTTCCGCCTGGATATTGTGGCAGGTCATCGACAGCCACATCTGCAAGGACGGCTACCTGGGCCGCCGGGACACGGGCATGGTGGACACCAGCGGCGGCTACTGGGGCGTGGCGGTGGCGGATCACGACCGGGAAGAGCTGATCCTCACCATGAAATACTACGTGTACGGCCAGTTCACCCGCTACATCCGTCCCGGGAGCCTTCTGATCCCCACGGGAAACGGCGCGGTGGCGGCCTATGACGAAAAACTGGGCCGATTGACCGTTGTCGCCATGAATGACCGGGCCGAGAGCGTCACCGCCCGCGTCGACCTGTCCGCCCTGGGGGACATGTGCCCGGAGGGAAGTACCGTCAGGGCCATCCGCACCAGCGGCGGCATGGAGAGCGGCGAGCGCTGGGCCGAGCTGCCCGCGGACGCCACCAGCCAGGGCGGCTTTACGGCCGTCCTCCCGCCCTGCTCCGTCACCACCTTCCTGATCACGACCGCTTCTCCGTAAAAACAGCGTTCTGTTCCGAAAAACAGTGTCCGCACGCCTTTTGCGGAATATGCGACGCAAGAAAGCGTTGTCGCACAATCAACCCAAACCAACAGCGAGCCGGCCCAAAAGACCAGCTCGCTGTATTCATATCTTACGGTTTATACCCTTCCTTTGCCAGCCGGGTCAGCGCGGCCTGCCGGATCTCCCGCTCCAACCGCCAGTCGTCCTTCACCGGGCACTTCATCTGTATGCGCACCGTGGCGCTGAACCGGTCCGAGGCGATGAGCCCTATGACCTGGGGCGTGACCTCCAGCTGATTTTTCGCGGCGTAGTCGTTCATCTCATCCTGCAGCGCCTCCATAACCGCCGCCCAGTCCTGCCCGTGGGACATGGGCAGATCCACCTGGGCCCACCGGAAATCCCAGCTCATGTTCACCACCGTGCGGATATCCCCGTTGGGAATGGAGTACACATATCCGCTGCTGTCCCTGAGGGTAGTGGTGCGCAGGGCGATGTCCTCCACGATGCCGGTCTGCCCGGCCAGCCGCACCACGTCGCCCACGCCGATGCGGCCCTCGCCCCAGAGGAACATGCCGGATATAAAGTCCTTCACCAGCGTCTGGCTGCCAAAGCCTATGGCGATGCCGCTGACCCCGGCGATGGCCAACAGGGACGACACGTCCACCCCCAGCGCGCTCAGCGCGATCAGGGCGATGGCGAAATACACCGTATAGTTGAATATGCTGGTGGCCAGGCTCTGTATGGTGCGGGTCTGGGAGGCGGTGCGCTTCTGTTTGCCGTTTCCGGCCTTGGCGCAGATCCGCCGGATGAGCCTTCGCCCGAACCTCAGCACCAGGCACCCCACCAGTATGATGGCCGCCGCCGTGACCAGCCGGATCACATAGCTGGGCCACTGGTCGATAAACTTGTGCCACGCCTCCGCGGCGGTCTGTATGGGCTCCAGCACCTCGGCAATGGCTCCCTTACCGTCCACGCTCATCCCTCCATTCATATACACCGTTATATCCCAGCGCCGACGCGCCGGTCAACCGGCAAAGCCCGTCCCTTCCTACACCGGAAGCTCCAGCCTGCATCCCGGGAAGAGGAGGGCCATTTCCGCCCTTTTGCAGTATGCCGTCTCTCTCCAGTCGCCCCTGACCTGGGGATGGACGAAGTAACTCATGGCGTCGGCGCAGGATATGTCCAGCCTCAGCCTCTCCCCGGCGCGGACGGTCCAGCACACGGGATCGAGCGTAATGGCGATCTCCTGTTTCTCTCCTGGCGCCGCCTCCGGTATCTCCGCCGCCCCCGCCTGCATCACCACCGTCTGCTTTTCATCCGCGCAGCACAGCCGGGCCACGAAGGCGGCGGCTTCGCACCCGCAGGACACCTGAAGGCGCACCCGCGCCCGGCCCCGTATGGCCGCGTCCTGCCGGAAGGGTTCCGTCACAAAGGAGATCACATCGTCCCTGAAATTCGGCTCCGGCTGCGGCGCGAACCCCGCGGGCTGGGTGATGAAGGTGTCCGGCCCGCCGGAGAAGAAGGGCGGATCCTCCGGGTCGGATATCCAGCGTATCTCTCCCTCCTCCGGGGCGCTCTCTGCCAGGGCCCGCCCGGCAGTCATATGGAACACTTTTTCCCTCTCGCCCTGGGGCAGGTCGGGCCCGGTCTCCCACCGGCCTGTGCCCACATGGTAATACTTTGCCATCCCCGGCGCGGACAGCCTGGGCGGCCTCCCGTCCCGCAGATGCAGTATCCAGTCCAGATTGGGGTCTCCCTCCAGTTCCCCGCCCGGGAAGGGCCAGGTCCAGTTCTCCTGCACATGTCCGCCGTGGCTCCAGGGCCCCACGATGAACGCGGACTGCGCCCGTATCTCCTCCGGCAGATCCTGCCACATATGCGTCATGTCGTTTAGGTACATCTCGCTCCACCCGTCCAACAGGAGCACCGGCACCGGGCAGGACTTCATGGCATAATAGGCCTCGGAATACCCGCCCACGTCCGAGAGGGGATCGTCCCTCAGCGCCATGGCGGCGGTGAGGGAGGGCACCTCCTGGCCCCAGGCCCGCTTCGGGAACCCGCTCAATGGATATTTCCGGAACTCCGCGTCGTAGGTCGCCCGCTCCGTCCCGTGGGTGAGCAGGTGGTGCCGGTACACGCCCATATACCACATGGGCCCCAGATCCGCCTTGAACTGACCGTCCTTAAAGAAGGCTCTGGATCCGTCCGCCCCCATCACCGACAGCGCCGCTCCCTTCACGCAGGCGGGGGCCACCGCCAGATAGCTCATATGCACATACGCCAGATAGCTTCCGCCCACCAGATACACCCGTCCGTCGAAAAAGGGCTGTTTTTCCAGCCATGACAGCGTCTTAAGCCCGTCCGCCCTTTCTCCCTTGAAGGGCACGAATTCTCCCTCGCTGCCGCCCCGGCCCCGGCAGTGCTGCCACACCGCCGCGAACCCGTTTTCCACATATCCCCGGCAGGACGCCCTGGCGCCATCGATGGACTCCTTCGTGGGCTTGGGGTCGTAGGGCGTGCGTATGAACACCGCGCTGTGGGGCCCGTCCCCCTCCGGCAGAAATACCAGGGTATATAACCTCACCTCGTCCTCCATGGGCAGCATGTATTCAAGCGTTTTCATTCTTCTGCACCTCTTCCGTGATCCTATCTGTATTATATCCCCTGCCGCCCCTGCCCGCAAGGGGAAATGTCATCTTTCTCCATTTTTCCCAAAACCCGGAACCCATTCTATCCATATTTCGTCAATAATCACAGAATCCGGCGCACCCGCTATGGCCGCCCTTCACACGCACGGGAAGAAAGGGGATCGTTATGAAAAAGACCGCTCTGATGCTGATGCTGTCCCTCCTCATCGCCTGCCTTGCCTCCACCGCCCTGGCGGAGGAATGGATCTGCCCCGCCTGCGGCACTGTGGCCAACGGCAACTTCTGCAGTGAATGCGGCGGCAAAAAGCCCGAGGCCCTGCCCCAATGGAACTGCCCCGCCTGCGGCAACCACGCCACCGGCAACTACTGCAACATGTGCGGCAGAGCCCGGCCCAAGGAGGACGTGGGGGCTGTGTCCATCGTGGACATGGACGTGTTCCAGAACAAGACCGAGGGCGGCAGCTGGGCCACCTACACGGACCAAATAGACGTGTACCTCACCGACAACTACGGAAACACCTACACCCACAGCCTGAGCGCCGGCACCGGTAGCCTTACATACCTGGTCAACTATCAGTACCGGTCGCTGACCGGCACCGTGGCCTTCCCCAAGGAGCTGCACAGCGACGACTTCCGCGAGTCCGCCACTCTCAAGATCTACGGCGACGGCAAACTCATCGCCACCTTCGCGGATATCGACGACGGCTCCCGCCCCCAGCCCCTCTACGTGGACATCAGCGCCTACGAGCGGCTCACCCTGGAGTGGACCTGCAAGGGCGACAACATCTGGATGGACTGGGGCCACTTCGCCACCCTATTCGACGGCGAGCTGATCCCGCTGTATTGATGGATACGATCCTGCATTCGCACGATGGACTGGGGTTACGGATTGCTTCGTCGGTCTTTCGCCCTCCTCGCAATGACAGGAACCCCCTTTTGTCATTGCGAGGAACGTAGTGACGAAGCAATCCGTTCCCATCATCCTGCAGTTCAGGCAGATGGACGTATCAAGCCCGCTCCTTCCCGGGGCGGTTCTTTTTTGCCTTCCCCCCTTGCGCTTTCCCTTTTGAATCTGTATAATGGTTCTGATCATTTTGCGCGGGACGTGATATATATGGAAACGGACACCGTACACTGGCCATCCCTGACCCAAACTGAAAAGAAGGCCCAGCTGTTTATCAAGCAAAAGCGCCTTCTTGACACCTTCCTTCAAAACGGAGCCATATCCAGGGCCCAGTACGACAAAAGCCTTCACGACCTGAGGGAGAAAATGGGGATCGACAAATCCATGGAAAGGGAAGACATATAATGAAGAGACGGCTCATCCGCTTGCTCCTCTGCGCGGCGCTTCTTGTGTGCCTGCTCCTCCCCGCCGGTCTCGCCCGGGAGGCGGAGGAGGCCGGCCCCATCGTGGTCTCCATGGGGGACTCCTATTCCTCCGGCGAGGGCGTGGAGCCGTTTTACGGCCAGGACAACCTCCTTCGCATGTTCGATCAGGACTACATGGCCCACAGGTCGGAAAAAAGCTGGCCCGGCCAGCTGTACGTCCAGGGCCTCACCGGCCCCCTCAGCCAATACCCGGACACCCACTGGTTCTTCGTGGCGGCCTCCGGCGCCAAGGTCATACACCTCTACGATCGGCAGCCCTCCTTCTATCAGCCAAGTATCTTCTGGGAAGCGCCCATCCAAACGGATATCGACAACCAGCTGGCCATTCTGGACCGGCTGGGGGACAGGGTGGACATCGTCACGCTCACCCTGGGCGGCAACGACGCGGACTTCGTGGGCGTGGTCTCGGAGGCAGCGGGAGAGTTTACCCTCTTCAACACCCACACCGAAAAGCTCCGGGAAAAACTCACTGGCGTCTGGGGCCACTTCTGGGAGAAAAACGGCATCCGGGAAAGCCTCAGGGACGCCTACCTCAACATCGCCCGCCTCACCGGATACGACGATGCAGCCCACACCGGCGGGGCCCACATCATCGTGGCCGGATATCCCCGGCTCCTTCACGAGGCGGGGCTTCTCAAGGGCGACGCCTTTTTCAGCCGGGCAGAGGTGCGGTTTCTGAACGAAAACGTGGACGCCTTCAACCGGGAGATCGAAGCGCTGGTGAAGGAATGCAGGGACACCCGCGGTCTGGACATAGAATTTGTGGACGTGGCGGAGGCCTTTTCCGGCCACGAGGCCTATTCAGACGACCCCTGGATCTGGCCCGTGATCCCGTACCAGAAGGATCACGACCTTGGGTATGTGCCCAAGCTCACGGGGGACGACAAGCGGCTGGCCAGCAGCTATTCCCTCCACCCCAACGAAAAGGGCACAGAGGCCTATGCCCGATGCGTGCAGCAGGCCATACACCGCTACTACGCCATGAAGGATAAAACACCGGATGATTTCCTTCTTGCCCGGCTCTACGCCATGGCGTCCAATCAACACGTCCTTCCCACCCGGCCCATTCCCGCCCTGCGTAGGGATACCTACGATTCCGTCCCCGGCTGGACGGAAAAAGACCTGGACGGCCTCCTCTCCGCCTCCATAGAGGATCTGGACGGCGACGGGGAAAAGGAGCTTCTCACCGTGAGCCTCCACACCGAAAACCCCGACGGCAATTCCCCCCTCACGGGCGTCATCCTCCGTGTATACGAGATGAACCCCCGCACCCTGGCGGTGCAACAGCGCACGGAAAAGGCCGTGCCCGCCTCGGGCTCCTTCCTCAAAACCCAGCTTCTCTCCGAGCAGCTCAACTGCCTCACCGTCACCCGGAACGGCCAGCGCCTCATCGTGCTGGACGACTGCCGCGCGTCCAACGACAAAGAGGTGACCCTGGCGGCCTACCGCTACGACGGCGAGTTCCTGACCTATGCCGGCGGCGCGGGCTATGT
>CADAGW010000086.1 GCA_902787475.1 uncultured Eubacteriales bacterium | reverse complement strand
GTTTCAAAATGTGGACATGCTCCTTCGCGCCGGGGACCGGGTGGCTCTCATCGGCCCCAACGGCGTGGGTAAGACCACCCTTCTTAAGATCATCACCGGGAGCACGGAGCCGGACAGCGGCACGGTGCGCTTCGGGGCCAATGTGGACATGGGCTATTACGACCAGCATCAGGAGTCCCTGCACCCGGAAAAGCACGCGGTGGACGAGATATGGGACGAATTCCCCAGGCTGGAGCCCGACGAGGTGCGGGGGGTATTGGCCCTGTTCCTTCTGACCGGGGACGACGTGTTCCGGCCCATATCCACCTTCTCCGGCGGGGAAAAGGGCCGCCTGGCCCTGTGCAAGCTGATGCTCAGGCGCGACAATCTGCTGCTCCTGGACGAGCCCACCAACCACCTGGACATGGACAGCCGGGAGGTGCTGGAAAAGGCCCTGGAGGGCTTCGACGGCACCCTGCTCACCGTGTCCCACGACCGGTACTTCATCAACCGGGTGGCCAACAAGGTGGTGGAGCTGACGGAAAACGGCGCGGTGGAGTATCTGGGCAATTACGACGACTACCTGGAAAAAAAGCGCCGGGAAAACGCCCCGGAGGAGGAAGCGGCCTCCGGTCTCACCCGCACGGAAATGGACAAGATGAAGCGGCGGGAGCGGCTGGCCAAGGAATCCCGGCAGAGTCTGGCCAAAAAGGTGGCGGCGATGGAGGAAAAGATCGCAAAGACCGAGGAGGAGATATCCGACCTGGAGGCCAAAATGGCCGACCCGGAGCTGTACAAGAGCGGCCAGGCGGAGGCCATCATGCGGGAGCACGCCGCCAAAAAAGAGGCCCTTGAGGCCCTCTACGACCAGTGGAGCGAGGCGGCGGCCATGATGGAGGAAGGATAATGATCAGGCCGATCGGCCCGGGCGACAGGGATCAGTACATCGCCATGTGCCGGGATTTTTACAGCGGAAACGCGGTGAGCCACCCGGTGCCGGAGGAATACTTTGGGCGGGCGTTTGACGAGATGACCACCTCCACCGCCTACCTGGAGGGGTACATACTGGAGGACGGCGGCCAAACGGCCGGATATATGCTGTTCTTTCAGTCGTATTCCCAGGAGGCGGGCGGGGCCTTCGCGTTTCTGGACGAATTGTACGTAAAGCCCGCCTTCCGGGGCCGGGGATTGGGCCGGGAGGCCCTCGCCTTCGCCCGGGCGCAGGTGGACAGCGGCAGGTGGAAGCGGGTCCGGCTGGAGGTCACAAAGGAAAACGGGCGCGCCGCCGGGATCTACCGCCGGGCGGGGTACTCGAGCCTGCCCTACGAGCAGATGTACATCGGGGAATAAGTTTTTTTGCGTATTGGATATGAAAGGGACGGATGGCTTCACCGCTGTGCACCTCGCCATGACGTGGTTTTGGGATTTGCGTACCGTTTCTGTCATTGCGGCAAGGCCGCAAGGCCGACGCGGCAATCCGTCCCCTGTCTCTCCATAATGTAAAAGGAACGGATTTTTCGTCCGCTCCTTTTCTGTATGCTTGTTCCGGTCAAAACCCTTGCGTCACAGGATATCCGGCTGTTTCTCGATGGCGGAATAATCCGCGTCCCGATATGTCGGGTTTTTCTTGGCCTCGTTCATCAGGCACTCTTTGCTTGCGCTGATAAGCGGCGCTGTTTCCTGCAGGATTCCTGCTCTCTGCCGTTTGTCAATCATGCGCAATACTGAGCCACAAACCAGTCTGATCAGCCCGGCTGCCACTAAACCAACCAGCAATAGCCCCACTACACTATGGAAATCACTTAGCTTATATCCAAACACTACGGCCACGATGACCACTACGGCCAACAAACCAAGTGCAATGCACCGATTGATTTTACCGATATCGCCCAGCTTTCCCAAAGATACATGACCGCATTTGGGGCATGTGCACTGGATGTTCGGGAAATCTTCATCATATATGACCATAGCATGTTTTCTGAGAGAATTCTGCATGCTGCCTGCGACTGTTTCCAACTCAGCCGTTGCGGCATCGGCTCTCCTCTGCACACCTTTTTGGGTCCATGTTCCTCTGTCCGTATAGGAAGAAGAGAAACCATACGAACCTCTTGCAGCAATGAGGTGATGACATTTCTGGCAGCGATAGAGCACATAGGTCGGAACCATAGCCATTTTCGTGTACACATGATAAACACCCATGAATCATTGTCCTCCGTTCTGGAATCGTCTGGGAGCGGTTCCATTCCTTTTTGTCATGTCGCGATCATTGTATCATGGTACGCCGGTGGTGTCAAGAGCAATCATTACTATGCGCAAACAATGCTTCCGGTATATGCTTATGGCTCCAGCGTGACCTTCAGCATCACCGGGTTGTGGTCGGTGAAGGTAAAGTCCATTTGCTGGGTCTGAACCGTCTCCACCCGCACGTTTTGTGACACGATGTACCCGTCTATGACGTAATACTGAAAGGTTTCCCTGTCCGCGCCGGCGTAGGGCCTGTCCAGGGAGCGGCAGCTGGGGGTTTTGTCGTCCATCAGCAGGGTGAAATCGTCCCCGAAGGCCTCCGTCTCCACCTTTCCCGGCAGCCACATACCCTCGTAGGTGGGATAGCGGGTCATGTCCACGGTGGAAAAGACCTGGTTGAAGTCCCCTCCGGCGATGACGTAGTTCCCCTTGTCCGCCTCGTCCCTCAGGAACTGGGCCAGCTGGCGGGTCTGGGCCGCCTTGCCCTCGCCGTCGTCATAGGCCTCCAGGTGCAGGTTCACCGCCACCAGCTCCTTGTCCGTGCCCTCCAGAGGGATGCGGGTCACCAGCAGGCACCGCTTGAGCTGGCCCAGGCGAATGGGCCAGGAGAAGGGACAGGGCAGGCTGACGCGCTGGGCCTCACGGACGGAAAAGGAGGACAGGGTCACGATGCCCCCGTCCACGTGGCCTATGGGCGGCACGGGAAAGGGCACGTACAGTGAAAGATAATTCTGGGCGAAGGCCGAGGCCGCGCCGGGCATGGCGGAGGAAAGCCGTTCCGCCTCGTCTACGTGCCAGGAGCGGTCGGAGTGGATATCCACCTCCTGCATCAGGCATATGTCCGGGGCGAAGCCCTCTATGGCCGAGGCGATGCCGGACAGGTTCTGATCCACTCTCGCTCTGTCCGCCGTGCGCACGCCTTTGCCGCCGTCCATGAAGAAATCCGCGTTGTCGCCCAGCGCGCCGTAGCCGATGTTCCAGGAAAGGACGGTCAGGCTGTCGCCCGGGGAGAGGGCCTTCTTCCCCGTTCCGTCCACGCGCACGTCTTCAACCGCCTGAGGCTTATACTCCGTCAGCGTCAGTACGCCAAAGAACACCACCACGAGCAAAAGAAGAGCGCAGAGTATGACGCCGATGATCCTGAGCGCCTTTTTCATATTTCATATCATCCTTCAGCTGGCCTTGGGCTCCGCGTACATGCGGTAGAGGGAATAATACAGGCCCTTTTTGGCCATCAGCTGGTCGTGATTGCCCTGCTCCACGATGCCCTCGGAGGTGAGCACCAGTATGGTGTGGGCGTTTCGTATGGTGGTGAGCCGGTGGGCGATGGTGAAGGTGGTGCGGCCCTGGGCCAGCTTTTCAAGGGATCTCTGCACCAGCAGCTCGCTCTCGTTGTCCAGGGCGGAGGTGGCCTCGTCCAGTATCAGCACCGGGGGATTTTTGAGGAACACCCGGGCGATGGATATGCGCTGCTTCTGCCCGCCGGACAGCTTCACGCCCCGCTCGCCGACGAATGTGTCGTATCCCTGGGGCAGGCTCTCGATGAATTCATCCGCCCCGGCCATCCTGGCGGCCTCCCGTATCTCCTCGTCCGAGGCCCCGGGCTTGCCGTATTCGATATTGTCCCGCACCGTGCCGCTGAAGAGATACACGTCCTGCTGCACCACGCCGATCTGACTGCGCAGGGACCTTGTGGTCACGTCCCGTATGTCGTGGCCGTCTATGGTGATGCTGCCGCCGGTGACCTCGTAAAACCGGGGGATCAGACTGCACAGGGTGGTCTTGCCGCCGCCGGAGGGGCCCACCAGGGCCACGGATTCGCCCGCGGGCACCTTGAGGGACACGTGGCTCAGCACCTGGCCGCCCTCGTTGTAGGAGAAGGTCACGTCATGGAACTCCACCTCCCCCTTCACCTGGGGCAGGGCCTTGGCGCCGGGCTTGTCCTGTATGGTCACCGGCTCGTCCATGATCTCGTAGAACCGCTCCACGCCGGTGATGCCCCGCTGGAACTGCTCGGAAAAGTTGACGATGGTGGTGACGGAGTTGAGAAGGGTGGTCACGTAGAGAAGGTACGCCACCAGGTCCGCCGCGGTGATGCTGCCCCGTATGATGCACAGGGCGCCCACCACCACCACCACGATATACATAAGACCGTTAAAGAAACGGGTCACCGAGCCGAAGCCCGCCATGTAGTGGTACTGCTTTTTCTTGATGCCCAGGAAGGCGTGGTTGCCTTCCCTGAAATGCTCCTCCTCCACCGGCTCGTTGGCAAAGGAGCGCACCACCCTGACGCCCAGCAGGCTGTCCTCCACCTTGGCGTTCAGCTCGCCCAACAGGTGCCGCGACTCCTTAAACGCTTCGTGCATCTTCTTGCTGAAGTAAAGGGTGCCCAGCACCATCAGCGGGATCATGGCGAACACCAGCAGGGTCAGAGGCACGTTCATGGTGCACAGGATCGAGAAGGAGCCTATGATCTTGATGGCGGCGATAAACAGCTCCTCCGGGCAGTGGTGGGCGAACTCCGTCACGTCGAACAGGTCGCTGGTGATGCGGGCCATGATCTGGCCCACCTTGGCGTTGTCGTAGTAGGCGAAGCTGAGCTTTTGCAGGTGCTCGAACAGATCCCGCCGCATGTCCGTCTCGATGCGGGAGCCCATGATGTGGCCCACGGACTGCATGTAGTAGTTGGCCGCCACGTCCACCATGCGGAGAAAGATGTAGGCAAAGCCCAGCCGGAGCACCAGCGCCACCGTGAGGGCCGCCGTGTCCGTCATGGCCAGGTTGGTGATGTGCCTGACGATCAGGGGCAGGACCAGCTCGCACACCGTGGTCAGGGAGGCGCAGAGAAGGTCGAACACCATGATGCGCCAATAGGGCTTAAAATAGGGGATAAACCGTTTGACCGCAGAAGATTTTTGGCTCATATGCCGCTCTCCTTTAATGCCTGTTTGGCCAGGCGCAGATATTCCCTCGCCATGCCCTCTTCCGTCATGCTCCGGGCCGTGTCGTAGGCGGCCTGTCTGATCCTCTGTCTGTCCGCCTCCGGCATGCGCCATATGCGGGTGAGGACGTCCTTCAGTTCCCCGTCGCTCCTGGCGTCCACCAGAAAGCCGTTTTGCCCGTCCACGATGGCCCCGTCGATGCCCTCGCCCCGGGAGCCCACGCAGATGAGCCGCTGCGCCATGGCTTCCAGGTATACGATGCCGAAGGTCTCGTCGTAGCTTTGCAGCACGAACACGTCGGCCTGCCGCATCCGGGAGAGCACCTCCTCCCGGCTCACCGGGCCGGTGATCTCCACCTTTTCCGTAAGACCCAGCTCCCTGACCCGGGAGGCGATCTTCTCCCGCAGGGGCCCGTCCCCCACGATGGTGAGGCGCCAGGGGAGATCAAGGCCAGACAATACCTCCACCAGCGCGTCCGCCCGCTTGCGGGGGATGAGCTTGCCCACATACAGCACCCGCATAGGCCCGTCGTGGGCCGGGGCGGGGGGCAGATCCACAAAGGGCGCGCCGGAGATCACCAGAAATGCTTTCTGATTCCCCGGGAAGCAGGCGTCGAACTGCCGCCTGAGGGTGTTCCCCCGGGAAGCAGGCGTCGAACTGCCGCCTGAGGGCGTCCGACCGGAAGCCTATGGCCCCGTACTGCCGCTTGAGCCGGGCAAGGAGGGTCTTGGCCTCCCGGTTCCCGGCAGAGTAGCGCTTTATGTCCGTGGAATGGAGCACCGCAGCCTTGTCCCGCCCAGGGTGGAAGGCCTGGGCGAAGGAGAACATGCGGGAGGGGAAGTGCACCAGGGTCATATCGCTCTTGCCCACACGCCGCCTCATGATATGCCCCAGCAGGCGGAAATACAGGTCTGTGGTCAGGCGCAGGGCGTGGATAAACCGGGTCTCCAGCAGGTGCACGGTAAGCCCGTCCCGCTCTATGGCCTGGTATTTCCACAGATAGAAGAAGGGCTTGGGCCGCCCGTCGTGCTGGTTCTGGTGCTGACCATGGCCCCGCCGCTCATGCGCCGGGCGGTGGAATAGGCGTTTTCCACGATCCTGCTCCACTCCGCTCCGTCCATGTTCCACAGTCTGGTGAGGAGCGCCGTCAGGCCCTTCTCGTCGCGGGCGTCCAGCAGAAAGCCGTTCTCCCCGTCCACGATGATGCCGTCTATGCCCTCCCCCACGGATCCCACGGCCACCGCGCCCCGGGACATGGCCTCAAGGTAGGATATCCCGAAGGTCTCGCCGTAGCTGGGCAGGGAGAACACGTCGCTTTCCGCCATGGCCCTGAGGGCATCGGCGTGGGACAGGGGACCGGGCAGGGACACCCTGTCCGCAAGGCCCCACTCCTCCACCATCCTGTGAAGGTCCCCCGCCATCTCTCCGGCCCCTGCGATGGTGAGGCGCCAGGGCACGTCGTTTGGCAGGGCCCGGCAGGAGCGAAGGAGCATGTCCGGCTGCTTTCTTTTGATCAGCTTGCCCGCGTAGAGGATCTTCAGCTCCCCCTGCCGGTAGGGGGCCTGATGGGCCGCCGCCTCCGGGCACCCCGAGGGGGCCACGAAGGTATATCCCTTAAAGGGCATCAGCCTTTCAAAATCCCGTTTGATCCTCTCGGAGCGGAACCCCAGTCCAGCAAGGCCCCGGGGCATCTCGGTCAGATCGTGGGTCAGCCGCTGTATGTCCACCGTGTGGAGCACCCCCACCGGGTCGGCCCCGGAGCGTATGGTCTCCACCAGCCCCGCGCAGATCACGGGGAAATGGGCCAGATACAGATCGTAGGGAGGCTTGATTTCCTCCTGAAACCGCTCGGCGGCCCGCTTCATCATGTCCCGGCGCACCCGGGCGTTGGACTTGACGCACCGGATCCGTGCCCGGTACACCGGCACGCCGTCCACCGTACCCTCGGAATACCGTATGCGGGGAAAAAACTCCATGGCCTTCATGAGGCCCTGTTCCTTTTCAAGGTAGGCGTGGAGCACCGTCACCTCGTGCCCCTGCCGCTTCCAGTCCGCCACGAATTCACGCAGGGCGTCGGCGTCCGACACCATGCTTCTATCGTCCGGCGCGGGATAGAGATGGGTGGAAAGCAGTATCCTCATCCCCGCACCTCCAGATCGTTCAGGGCCGTGTTGCCCCACCAGCGGCTCTGCCAGGAGCTGCCGCCCGTTTTGGAGAGGGACTCCTGTACCTCGAACCGGAAGGCGTCCTCCGCCACGTCCAGGTTTTCGTTTTTGCCCATGCCCGCCGCCTGGTAGAGCACCAGCTTGACCCGGTACTCTCCGGGGGCCAGGGAGGCGGTATCGAGGGCGAATCGGTTGGTCATCCTGTCCCCGTTTCGGGGATTGGCGAACACCGGGGAGGCCGCCGCACCCACGGGCTGCTCGGCGCTGCTCAGCACGATGGCCCGAAGGCGCACGTCGTGAAGGTCCCGGTTCGCCGTCCAGTCCAGCTCGAACTCCGCGTCCGCGCCCATGTCGAACTGGCAGGTGTCGGTATTGGTCAGGCGAAGGCCCGTCATGCGGGCGTAGACCCCGCTGTTTTTGGGCCGGGGCTGGTCGTCAAGCCGGAAGGAAAGGCCCTTGCCCCCCGCCGCGCCCACGTAATGGGCCACGGCCTCGGCCACGGTGCCGTCGTACTCCACCCGGCCCCGGTTGAGACACACGGCCCGGGAGCAGAGCTGCTCTATGGTGCGCATGTTGTGGCTCACATATATCACCGTGCGGCCTCCCTCGGCCACCTCGCCCATCTTGCCCAGGCACTTTTGCTGGAAGCGCACGTCGCCCACCGCCAGCACCTCGTCGCAGATCAGGATCTCCGGCTCCAGATGGGCCGCCACGGCGAAGGCCAGCTTGACATACATGCCGGAGGAATAGCGCTTGACCGGCGTGTCGATAAACTGCTCGATCTCGGAAAAGTCGATGATCTCGTCCAGCTTACGCGCCGTCTCTTTTTTGCTCATGCCGAGGATGGCGCCGTTCAGAAATATATTCTCCCGCCCGGTCAGCTCCGGGTGGAACCCCGTGCCCACCTCCAGCATGCTGGCCACTCTTCCCCGCTGGTATATGCGCCCGGCGGTGGGGGCGGTGATGCGGGCGATGAGCTTCAGCAGGGTGCTCTTCCCCGCGCCGTTGTGGCCGATGAGCCCCAGCGCGTCCCCAGGCCGCACCTCCATGTTGATGTCGTCCAGGGCCACGAACCGCTCGTTTTTGCCGGACAGAGCGGGGGCGTTCAGCTTCCGGTTGGGGTCGTCCCGGCCCCGCTTTCTGGCCGCCCAGCTTTGCAGATCCCGCCGGAGGGTGCCGCCGCCGATCTGACCCAGTAGGAATTCCTTGCGGACGTGTTCGATCCGAAGGGCCAAATTGTCCATGCTCTCTCCCCTCCTCACACCGTATCCATAAACGTCTTTTCGATCCGGTTGAACAGCACCAGCCCGATCATGAGCACCAGAAGCGTCACAAAGAGGCTGATGACATAGCTGAGCGTGTCAAAGGACCCGGCCCCCAGAAACGCCGCCCGGAACAATTCGATAATGGGCGTCATGGGGTTGAGCCGGTACAGCGCCAGGTACTTGTCCGGGATCATGGTGGAGGCGTAGGTCACCGGCGTGGCGTAGAGCCACAACTGCACCCCGAAGGACACCAGCATCTGAAGATCCCGGTATTTGGTGGTGAGGGCCGACACGATGACGCCAAAGCCCAGGCCCAGCATGGCCATCTGCATGAGCCCCACCAGGCACAGTGCCGCCAGGGGCCACTGGACGAATATGCCGCTGTCAGGACGGGTGGCGTAGTAGACCAGGAAGCAAAGAAAGAACACGAACTGGATAAAGAAGGTGATGAGGTTGGTCAGCACCGTGGCGATGGGCACGGCCATGCGGGGGAAGTAGACCTTGCCAAAGACCTTGCTGTTGTCTATAAAGGTCTTGGAGGTGTGGTTGAGACAGGAGGCGAAGTAGCTCCAGGCCACGTTGCCGCACATGTAAAACAGAAACGGCGGCACCCCGTCGGTGGGCAGCTTGGCAAGTCCGCCAAACACCACGGTGAATATGACCGTGGTCAGAAGGGGCTGGAGGATGGCCCAAAGGGGGCCCAGTATGGTCTGCTTGTAGGTGACGGTAAAGTTCCGCTTTACGAAGAGCGCGATCAGATCCCGGTATCTCCACAGCTCCCGGACGTTTAAGTCCAGCAGCTTATGCTTCGGCTCGATGACGACGGTCCAGCCGCCATCGTTGGCCCGTTTCTTGCCCATGGGCACACCTCTCTTATGATAATACCCATATTCTATCACCCGAACGTAAAGTGTACAAGCACGCTGTACACGGTTTTCCTTGCATTCCCCCGCCGGGCATGGTACAATATGAAACAAAAGAACGGCAAAGAGGCATTGTCATGGCGAAATCAAAGACGAAGTTCGTGTGCTCCGAGTGCGGCTACGAGGCCGCCAAGTGGATGGGCAAGTGCCCGGAATGCGGCTGCTGGAACTCCATGGAGGAGCAGATGGCGGAGGAATCCGCGCCGGAAAAAAAGCTCAAGCGGGAGGCGGGCGGCAAGGCCGCGCCCCTTCTTCTGCGCGACATTCCCGAGGAGGGGCAGGAGCGGTTTTCCACCGGCATCGGGGAGCTGGACCGGGTGCTGGGCGGCGGCGTGGTGGAGGGCAGCGTGACCCTGGCGGGCGGGGAGCCCGGCGTGGGCAAGAGCACCCTTCTGACCCAGGCGGCGGCCAATATGGCCCGGGCGGGCAAACGGACGCTTTATGTCTCCGGCGAGGAATCGGTGCGGCAGATCAAAATGCGGGCCAGCCGGCTGGGGGCCGACGCGGACGGGCTGTACCTGCTGTCCGAAAACGACGTGACAGCGGTGGAGAGCGCTCTTAACAAGCTCCAGCCGGACTTTGCCGTCATAGACTCCATACAGACCATGTACCGGCCTGACATGTCCTCCGCTCCGGGCTCGGTGTCCCAGGTGCGGGAGTCCGCCTCCCTCATCAGCCGGTACGTAAAGTCCTCCGGGTGCGCGGCGTTTTTAGTGGGCCACGTGACGAAAGAGGGCTCCATCGCCGGGCCAAGGGTGCTCGAGCACATGGTGGACGCGGTGCTCTACTTCGAGGGCGACAGGGCCCGGCAGTACCGGCTTTTGCGGGCGGTCAAAAACCGCTACGGGTCGGTCAACGAGCTGGGCATGTTTGAAATGACCGTCCATGGCATGCGGGAGGTGGTCAACGCCAGCGAGGTGCTCCTGTCCGAGCGGTCCGAGGCCCACAGCGGCAGCGTGGTGTTTCCGGCCATCGAGGGAGCCCGGCCCCTGCTTGTGGACGTGCAGGCCCTGGTGGCCACAAGTCCCCTGGGCAACCCCCGCCGGATGACCAGCGGCGTGGATCAGAACCGGCTGGCGCTTTTGCTGGCGGTGATGGAAAAGCGGGGCGGCTTCCCCCTCTACACCCAGGACGTGTATGTGAACGTGGCCGGCGGGCTGTCATTGGACGAGCCCGCCGCCGACCTGGCCGTGTGCGCCGCCATCGCCTCCTCCGCCCGCAACCGGGCACTGGGCCGGTGGGCGGTGATGGGCGAGGTGGGCCTGGCGGGAGAGCTTCGGCCCGTGCCCCAGGCGGAGCGGCGGGTGGCCGAGTGCGTGAACCTGGGCTACCGAGAGATCCTTCTGCCCCGGGGCAACAAGCGGGGACTGACCCTGCCGGAGGGGTGCGAGGTATCCTTCGCCGACTCCCTGCCCGAGGCCATGCGGATGCTCAAGCTCTATCCCTCCCAGCAGGAGGCGTAAACGGAGAACGGAACGCCAGCCCCATGAGCCGGATCGTTCCGTTCTTTTTGATCATGCGCGCAGTGCCGGGAGACGGCTTACCGCTTGATCTCCCGGATCATGGCGTATTCGTTGAGCAGGGTGCCGTCCTTCAGCCGTATGGCGTTGGGGTGGACGCCCGTGATCCGAAAGCCCATTTTTTCATACAGCGAGCGGGCCCTTGTGTTTCCCTCCACAAAATCCAGCTCCATCTGGGTGATGTACGGGTTTTCCTCCGCCACCCGGATCATCTCCTGGAACATCCGGGTGCCGATGCCCAGATTCCAGTATTCCTTCAATATGGCGATGGCCGCCATGGCCCTGTGCCGGGTCTTGATGGCCCGGCTCCATTGGAGCTGGCAGGTGCCGGCCAGCTTCCCCTCCACCCGGCACAACAGCATCACCTCGTGATCCGAAGCGTTGGCCGAGTCAAAAAACGCCCTCTCCCCCTCCGGGGTGTATCGCCCGCACTCCTCGGGGTAGCGGACGATAAACTCTGTTTCCCCAGCGGATGTGCGAAGGTAGTCAAGGGTATCCTCTATGTCCTCATGCCGGGGGTTGCGGATCACCGCCCGCCTTCCGTCCTTCAGGGTAAACTCTATGTCCTGTACCGTCATGTTCTCCGCCTCCCCGGTTTTTTGTTCATGATCATATCACGGTTTTCCCGCCCTGTCAACGCTTTCTCCCGAGCCATTCATAGAATAAGATTTCCAGCCTCTGCCCATACTACCTCCGCAAGGACGGCGGGTCATCCGCCGCCAAATCAGGAGGTGCGAGTATGAAAAAGATCCTGCTCACCATGACGGCCCTGTGCCTGGCGCTGGCCCTTTCGGCCTGCGGCGGCGTGGAGGCGGAGGAGGAGAAAGAGCCGCAGGCCAGCCCCACGGCGGCCCCGGCCCGGGAGGAGACCGAGGCGGCCCAGGTGCCCCCTCTGCCCCAGCGGCTGGAGTTTGTGGACGGCACGCCGGTACTGCAGGTGTATGTGACCGAGGACGACGAGATCCGCCAGATGGAGCTGGAGGAATACGTGATGGGCGTGCTGGCGGGCGAAATGCGGGCAGACTGGCCCATGGAGGCCATGAAGGCCCAGGCGGTGCTGGCCCGGACGTTCGTGTTGAAGTTCCTCTCCGAAAAATCCTCCATGTATCCCGGCGCGGACATATCCACCGACATCAACGAAGCCCAGGCCTATGACGCCGAGGCGGTAAACAGCCGGGTGGAAAAGGCGGTGTCGGACACTGCGGGGCAGGTGCTCTCCTACAAGGGCGAGTTCCCCTACGCCTGGTTTCATTCCCACGCGGGCGGCATGACCGACTACCCCACCCAGGCGCTGGACTTTGCCGACGAGGATCCGGAGTACATCCGCTCCGTGGAGTCCCCCGAGTCCGACAAGGCCCCCACGGCGGTCAAGAGCTGGAAGGTGACCTTTTCGCCCGAGGAGGTGGTCAAGGCCGCCAGAGAGGCCGGGGCCAGCGTCGACGCCCTCTCCTCCATCGCCCTGGGCGAAAAGAGCCAGGCTGGGCGGAGCGTGACCCTGCTCATAAACGGCCAGGAGGTATCCGCGCCCCGGTTCCGGGTGGCCGTCGGGAGCACAAAGCTCAAATCCACCCTCATAGACAGCGTAGCCCTGCAGGACGGGCGGGTCACCTTTGAGGGCCGGGGCTTTGGCCACGGGGTGGGCCTGTCCCAATGGGGCGCCTACGGCATGGCGGAAAACGGCGCGGATTACAGGGAGATCATTGACCATTACTTTGAGGGCGTGGACGTGGTGAGCCTGTGGAACTGACGGCATAAAAACGGAGCCCGGCGAAAGTGCCGGGCCCCAGTTTTGTCATTTACCAGCCCAGGTTGTCCAAGAGGATATACCCCGTCAGTCCCCCGTAGGTGCACTGGGCGAAGCGCTCGCTGACGATGTATACGTCGGTGACCACCGCTCCCAGGGGCACCTTGGCGATGCGGGCGGAGCCGGTGTCGGGCAGCTCCCGCATGCTGGCCCAGGAGGCGCAGTTCACGATGACGGCGTCCCCCACATAGTCAGAGGAGGCGGCGCCGTAGCCGCCGGAGATCCAGGACAGGTTGCTGTTGAGGATGTACCCCTCCTGGTCGCCGAACACGCAGTAGGAGAACCGGTCGTCCTGATAAAACACGTTGGTGACGATGGATCCCAGGGGCACCCGGGCCAACAGCTTGGCGCCGGTGTCGGGATAGTCCCGGAGCGACGCGTAGGACTTGCAGTTCACGATCTCAAAATTGCCCATGTAATCCTCGTCCCGGTACTCATAGCCCACCGGGCCCGCCAGGAAGGACAGGTTGGTATTGAGGATATAGCCCTCCAGCCCGTCGTACACGCAGTAGGTGAACCGATCGTCCACATACCAGCAGTTGTACACCACCGTGCCCGATAGGAGCGGAGCGTGGCGTAGCTTTTGCAGTTGACGATCTCCATGGCCCCGATCAGGCCGCTGTAATCCGTGGTGTCGTAATACCCCGAGGCGCCGGCCGCGGGAAGGAACGAAAGGGCCAAAAGCGCCGCCGTCAGCGCCAGGGCCAAAACACGTCTGATCCTCATAAAACGATCCTCCGATTTTTGATCATGCCTATATACTATCCCAATTTCCTCAAAAAGTCAATGGACAGTTTGCCTTTTTGCGCGCCTGGCGGGGGCGGCACGCCCCGTTATGCCTTTTTTGCCAAACTTTTATCCGGAACATAGCGACAAAACCTCCGAGGTATGCTATACTGTATGGTACACGTATATACATTCGGAGGGTGTTTCCATGGTCTTTTCCAGCGCCATATTCCTCTTTCTGTTCCTGACGGCGGTGATACTGGTCTATTACGGCCTGCTGCGCCGCCGCGCCCACCGCAACCTGTTTTTGACCTTCGCGTCCCTGTTCTTCTACGCCTGGGGCGAGCCCTGGTTCGTGTTCGTGATGCTGGGCTCCATCACCATGAACTGGGGATGCGGAAGGCTGCTGGGCCTGTGGCAAAACGACCGCAAAAGGCAGAAGGCCGTGGTGGCTGTGAGCGTGGTATTAAACCTCTCCCTGCTGGCGGTGTTTAAGTATACCGACTTTCTCATCTCCAATGTGAACAGCCTCTTTCACGCCAATCTGCCCCTCGCCCACCTGGCGCTGCCCATCGGCATATCCTTTTTCACCTTCCAGGCCATGAGCTACGTCATCGACGTGTACCGGGGCAAGGGCCAGATGCAGAAAAACTGGCTGAACGTGTGTCTGTATATCGCCTTCTTCCCCCAGCTGATCGCCGGGCCCATCGTGCGCTATGAGACCGTGGCCGACGAGCTTCAGAACCGGCAGGAGACCATGGACGATTTCCACAAGGGCGTCCGCCGGTTCGTGATGGGCTTTTGCAAAAAGGTGCTTCTGGCCAACAACCTGGCCCTGCTGGGAGACGCCATGTTCGCCACCCCCGCGGCGCAATTGAGCGTGGCCGACGCCTGGCTGGGCGACTTCGCCTACGCCCTTCAGGTGTTTTTTGACTTCGCGGGCTATTCCGACATGGCCATCGGCCTTGGCCTCATGTTCGGGTTCCACTTCCTTGAAAACTTCGACTATCCCTACATCTCCAAGTCCATCTCCGAGTTCTGGCGGCGGTGGCACATGTCCATGGGCACCTGGTTCCGCGACTACCTCTACTTCCCCATGGGCGGCAGCAGGAGGTCTAAGGGCAGGGTGATATTCAACCTCTTCGTACTCTGGGGCCTCATGGGCCTGTGGCACGGGGCCAACTGGACGTATATCATATGGGGCCTGATGTTCTTCGTGATCCAGGTGTTCGAGCGGGAGACCCATATGGAGAAGAAGTGGACCCGCTGGGTGTGGCTGAGATATGTATACACCCTTTTCCTCATCATGATCACCTCCGTGGTGGTGAGGGCCGACAACATCACCTACGCCTTCCAGTTCCTGGGCCGCATGTTCGGGGCCGGCGGCGCACCGCTGACCCCAAGCTGAAGGTCAGCGACCAGTGGTCGTCCCTCGTCGGCAACGTGCTTTTGTTGGGCCTGTTCCTGGTGGCGGTCAGCTACGTGGTGCAGGGCTCCTACAATCCCTTCATCTACTTCAATTTCTAAGGAGGTGCGCGGCGTGAAAAAGCATGAAAAGTTCCCCCGCCGCCTGCTCACGGTGGGCTTTCTGGTGGTGCTGTTCCTGTTTGGCGGCATGACCCTGATCCAAAGCGGAGGCACACTGACCTCCACCGTGTCCCGGGCCTACACCATGTCCCGCTCTGACGGAAACGGGGTCTTTACCGCCCTCTCCGACGGCATAAGCGCCCTGGAGACCGAATACAATATGGTGTTTTTCAGCAAGTCCTCGTTCCTGTTGGGCAACCATCTGGTCAAGCGGATACTGGGCAATCGGTTCTTCCCAGACTCCTCCGACGACATGACCATGATCCGCTTACGCGACGATTCCATATCCAAGCTCAAATTTTCCATGGGCGTGGGGAGCCTCAAAAAGCCCCTGGGCGTGTTCAAAAAGTACCTGGACGAAAAGGACATCCCCCTTCTGTTCGTGTATGTGCACACCAAGATCCTCGACCCCGCCTCCCAGGTGCCCTTTGGCTCCATCGACCTGTCCAACCGGAACGCGGACAAGTTTCTGTCCCTCCTTGACGACCTGGGCATAGACTACGTGGATACCAGGAAATCTCTTCTGGCCACGGGCCTTCCCACCGACCGGCTCTACTTCCGCACCGATACCCACTGGACCATCCCCTCCGCCTTCGCGGCCTACCGGGACGTGGCGGACAGGCTCAACCAGCAGTACGGCTTCGCCATCGACCCCAAATTCACCGATCCGGAAAACTTTGACACCGCCCGATACGAGGATCGGTTCCTGGGCAGCTACGGCATACAGACCACGCCCTACTACACCGGCGTGGAGGATTTCGACATGGTGACCCCCGCCTTCGACACCCACCTGATCGAAAAGACACAGCGCAACGACAACCTGTGGATGACCAGGGAGGGCTCCTTTGAGGACGCGGTGCTGGTGGCGGATCAGCTTGCTCCCGACGAGGGCAAGACCTATTCCTCCCACTGCTACCAGACCTACAACTACAACTGGGGCGAGGTGCTCTACGAAAACCAGGACCCCGATGCCTGCGACAAGCGGCTTTTGATCATCAAGAACTCCTCCGGCAACCCCATCACGGATTTTCTGGCCCTGGGGGTCAAGAACGTGTGCGGACTGGACCGGCGCAACCTGACCCGCACCACCATCGCGGACTACATCGCGGACTATGAGCCCGACGCCGTGGTGATCGTGTACAGCTACGACTTTCTGCGGGCGGACCGGCTGGACTTCTTCACCGCCCCCGCCGCCGCCGAGAACGAATAGGGAGAGAGAATCATGACGGACAAGCCGACCGTATTCCACATCGACGAGATCCCCTGGGTGGATCTGGGCGGCGGGCACCTGGACAAGGCCATGGTCGCCGAGCCCAACACCGGCATGATCGTAAACGTGTCCCGCTATCCCAAGGGATATGCCATGGGCTGGCACACCCACACCTGCGCCCACGGCATGTACGTCATCGAGTGCTCCATGCAGACCAACCTGGGCATCGTGAAAAAGGGGGAATTCGTGTGGTTCCCCGCGAGCGCCGAGATGGATCTCGGGGCCACGGCCCTGGAGGACTGCACCTTTCTCTTTATCACCAACGGGCCGTTCGACATT
>CADAGW010000085.1 GCA_902787475.1 uncultured Eubacteriales bacterium | reverse complement strand
AGAGCGATGCCGACGAACCTGAAGCGGGGCTGCAGCAATATGCGCTTTCATTTCGACGCCCAGGGCCGTCCGCCATGGCAGATTTCAACGGCGCGAAGTACATTTGTTTTCATACCCTTCTGATCGATGCTGCCGGAACGCTTGACGCCAGCGGACAGTTGGTGATACAATACAGGTACGATGCAGTTACAGCAAACAATGTATCACTATTATTTTCAGTTTAACCTACTCGAGCAGTAAGTCATCTCTTCCCCGTGACTGCTTGTCACAAGCGTTGGGATAAATGAGTTTTAGAAACACAAGGCAATGCACACAATAACCCTTGCAGAGGAAGAAAAATATGTTTGATTTATTTGACCATGATGCACCATGCCAAAGACGTCTTTATCATTCTCCTTGGAGCATTGACGATTGCATGGCTTTTCTTGGCCGACGATATTTTTACGATTCTATGCGATACTCATTTAAAACAAATATCGGGGAGAGTTATATACACTTTTATGCATTGGAAAGAATACTTAATCCTTATCTTAATTCAAAATACCGCATTGTTTTCGAGCAAAAAGAAAATGGAACATCGATTTTAATAGAACATGTAGAAACACGAATGGACTGTAACTTGATACCTGGTCATCAGCTCTCATATAATATGCTTGATGAGTTTTTTCAGCACAAAATTGATGCCGTTCCCACAGGAAGATAATTTCACAGTTTCACATTATAAATATATCTTTAGTTGAAACAGGTGCGCAGAAGCCCCTCCAACTCCTGCACGGCTGTTTTTGTCCTACTCGATATTGTCTTTCATTTGTAGTCCCTAATTTGCAACGCCCCTCTGTGATGAATGAAAGGGTTGGGGAACGGATTGCTTCGGCGCTTCGCGCCTCGCAATGACATTGTGGGACGATTTGGTGGAGTACTTCTACCATTGCCAACGATTACGGGGCGGCGAAAGAGCATCCACAATCTATTTTCCCTCCCGCCGAAGGCGGAAAATGCGAAACGCGGCGAAGAGAGCCCAATGAGCAAAGGAGCTTTTGAATATACGGATTTCAAAAGCGACTATTGCGAATTGAGGGTCGCGCAGCGCCCAGCGTAACCCCCCGTCTCCCCTTTATCTCTATGGGTATAGAAAGACCGCCCGGCAGATGAACTGTCGGGCGGTTGTTTCGCGCGTTACGCGGCGAAGGCTGCGGGATGTCCAGAGTCCTTTGCTTCGGGATGGATCCTTTGGCGGATGGCCGCGGGTACCGAAGCGGGGTCAGGGCTTGGGATTATTCCTGAGCGGCCTTCCAGGCGGTGTACTGCGCTTCGACCTCGGCGATGATCTCGGGCATGCCGGCATCGTCCAGGGCGGCCTTGAGGGCCTCGAGGCCCAGATCGGGATCCTCGGGATCCACGGAGCCGCACATCATGGGATTGGCGAACTCCTTGATCACGGCGGACACAGCGGCGATCTGATCGGCCACGTTGTCCTTCACGAAGCGGAAGCCCAGGGAGGCGGTGGGCACGGCGTCATCGGCGTAGGACTGGAGCAGAGCGTTCTTCTCGGGATCCTCGCTGGTGAGCACGTACTGCAGCTTGGTGTTGCCCACGGTCCAGGCGCCGCCATGCACGCCATACCAGTTGGCGTCGTTGATCAGCTCGACCTGGCTGTCGTTGACCTTGGTGTAGTTCTCGCCCTCAGCGCCGAAGAGCATGAGGTTGACCAGGGTGGCGTCGCTGTGCATCAGGTTGATGTACTGCATGGCCTTCTCGGGGTTCTTGGAGGTCACGGGGATGGCGAACATGGAGCCGCCGGCATGGGTGGTGACCACGTACTTGGGCTGCATGGTGATTTCCACGCACTCGAACTCGGCGGTGGCGTTGGCGGCGTACATCTCGGCGGCCTTGATGCCGTTGCCCTTCAGGGGCTGAGAGAACACCAGGAAGTCGCCGCGGCCGAAGGTGCCGTTGTAGTCGAAGCTGGTGAGGGCGGCGTCGGGATCGATGTAGCCGGCCTGGCCCCACTTGTACATCAGCTCGATGTGAGCCTTCTGCTCCTCGGTCTCGAAGATGGAGTACACGGTCTCGTCGAAGACGCCGTTCTCATCGGCGGCCATCTTCATGGCGACGCAGTTGTTCTCCATGCCGGCCCAGTCGGGAGCCCAGGGCTCGTCGGCCCAGCGGCCATTCTGACCGTCCATCAGGTAGGGGTACTTGTCGGGATGGAGCTCCTTGTACTTGGCCAGCCAGGGCTCCAGATCCGCGGTGCAGGTGATGGAGGGATCATCAGCGGTCACGTCCCAGCCGATCTCGGCAGCGGCGGTCTTGTTGACGATGAAGCCCTCGGGCACGCACAGCTCTTTGTTGGTGGGGATGCCGTAGAGCACGCCGTCCACCCGCACGCCGTCCAGGAAGGTCTGGGGCAGGGTCTCGGTGATGCCCTGGCCGTACTGGGCCAGCAGGTCATCCAGGGGATTGAGCAGGCCGCCGGACACTTCGATGCCGTAGCCTTCCCAGTCAGCGGTGAAGATCAGGTCCATCTTCTCGCCGGACTGCAGGGCGTTGATGGCCTTGTCGTTCCAGTCGTTCCAGCCGATGATGTGATAGGTCACGGTGGCACCGATCAGGGGCTCGATGTAGGCATTGACGGCCTTCTCGACGCCTTCGCGGATGGCGGTGTTGTCGCCGTTGCCGACCCAGTAAATGTCCAGGTTGTAGGTGTCGTCCGCGGAAGCGAAGGACGCCATACCCATGACAAGCATCAGCGCCAGCACCAGAGCAGTCAGTTTACGCATAGGGGGTTACCTCCTTTATATTTTTGCGGAACCATTCCGCATAGGGTACGAAGGGGAACGGATTGCTTCGTCGCCCGCGGCTCCTCGCAATGACAAAGGGGGGATCGCAAGGATCCGGTTCTGCCGCGGCCGGGTGCGGCGAAGCCGTGTCATCCGCCTCTTGCGAGGCGCCCTCCCCCAAAGGGGAAGGCAGGGGGCCCAGGAACGGGGGATATGGAGGGGATCAGCCCTTCACGGCGCCCACGGTGAGGCCCTTGACGAAGTACTGCTGGAAGAAGGGGTAGGCCAGTATGATGGGGCCCACGGTGACCACGGCCATGGCCATGCGGAACGTCTCAGAGGGGAGGTTGCTCACATTGACGCCGCCCATGCGGCTGGCGTTCTCCTTGAGGAAGCGCAGGTTGTTCATGGTCTGGTAGATGGTGTACTGGAGGTTGAAGTAGTTGGAGGAGTCGTTGAGCAGCAGGCACTGGCGGAAATCGTTCCAGATGCCGATGGCGCTGAACAGGGCCACGGTGGCGAAGCCCGGTATGGCAAGGGGGGTGACGATCTGGATCAGGGTGCGCCACTCGCCGGAGCCGTCGATGCGGGCGGACTCGATGACCGCCTCGGGCACGTTGGACTGGTAGAAGGTGCGCATGATGATGACCCAGTAGGCGGAGAAGGACATGGGCAAAAACAGCGCCTGCACGGTGTCCTTGAGGCCCAGCACGCTGCGGCAGATGTTGTAGTAGCTCACCATTCCGCCGCCAAAGAGCATGGTAAAGAAGCTGAAGAAGGTGAAAAACTTCTTGAAGCGGAAGTCCGGACGGCTCAGGGCGTAGGCGTACAGGCCCACGGTGACGGTGGAGAGCACGGTGCCCACCACGGTGGCGATCAGGGTGTTTTTGTAGGCCGTGATCATGATGGAGCCGTCGCGGAAGAGGTAGCTGTAGGCGTTGACGGAGTATTCAAGGGGCCAGAGCCGGTAGCCGTAGGTGGTCAGGGCGGTCTCGCTGGTGAAGGAGGAGACGATGATGATCCACAGCGGGAACACGGTGAGCACGCACCCCAGGATCAGGATGATGTTGAACAGCAGGTTGGTCTTTTTCGAGATGAGATTTCTGGCCTCGGAGGGGCTCATGCCCCGGGTGGCCTTGGTTGCTTTCGCCATTTTCCTATCCCCCTTCCATCAGAACAGAGCCATTTCGCTCTGGTGCCTGCGCACGATGCCGTTGGTGACCAGGATCAGCACGAAGCCCACGATGGCCTGGAAGAAGGCCGCCGCGCCGGCGTAGCCGAAGGAGTTGCGCAGGTTGCCCTTTTTCAGCATGTCGTACACGTATACGTCGATGGTGGTGGTCACCTGGCGCAGGGTGCCCGAGCCGTTGGGCAGGGAGTAGAACATGTCAAAGTCACCGTTGAAGATGCGGCCGATGGCCAGGATCTGGAGCATGACGATGACCGGCATCAGCTGGGGCAGGGTGATGTAGATGAACTGCTTCCATTTGGAGGCGCCGTCGATGGCGCCGGCCTCGTAGAGCTGCTCGTCAAAGCCCGTGAGGGTGGCCAGGTATATGATGGAGCCCTGGCCGGTGTATTTCCAGACCTGGAAGATGATGAATATCCAGGGCCAGTACTTCTTGACGGAGTAGAACTTCACCGGGCTTCCGCCGGTGGCGGCGATGACCTGGTTGAAGAAGCCGCTGGCGCTGATCATGGCGTAGAGGGCGTACATGACCACGATCCAGCTGACGAAGTAGGGCATGAACATGATGGTGTGATACACCTTGGCGGTGCGCCGGTTGCGCATCTCGTTGATGATCACGGCCAGGCCCACCTGCAGCACCAGGCCCACCACCATGAAGATGAGGTTGTAGCCCACGGTGTTGCGGATCAGCATGGGAGCGTCCTTGAGCAGGTAGGTGAAGTTGTTCAGTCCCACCCACTCGGAGGTGAACATGCTGTAGAGGAAGGTGTTCTGCAGAAGCGCGCCCTCGGGAGCCACGCGCATCTGGTAAAACTTGAACGCCAGCGCCACGCCGGGCATGGGCAGATAGTTGAACGCCAGCAGGAACAATGTGCCCGGCAGCACCATCAGCAGATACGCCAGCTGGCGCTTTCGGTTGCCCGCCATGCCCTTGTGCCTGGCAGGTCTCACGGTCTTGGTCTTGTCCACTCTCTGACCCCTTCTTTCATTCATATATCGCTTGATATATCATCCGCGCCGCCGGTCACGGGTGGGAGGCGGCGGACAGATCTGCCACGGTTTCGCCCTCGATGAGGCGGCAGGGGATCCTGATGATCTCGGGCAGGGTGGTCCTGGGGGCTTCCACCAGGTCGATGAGCTTTCTGGCGGCCTCCCGGCCGATGGTCTGGGTATCCTGCCAGACGGTGGTGAGCCGGGGGTGGATCCGCTGGATCCATTCCACGCCGTCGAAGCCGGCCACGGAGATGTCCTCCGGCACCCGGAGGCCGGCGGAACGGATGGCGTCCAGGCCGCCCAGGGCCGCGTAGTCGTCGCTCATGAGGATGCAGGTGGGCGGCTCGGGGAGGGCGAGGAGCGCCTCGGTGGCCCGGCGGGCCGCGTCGGGATCGTGGAAGGAGCCGGAGACGATGTATGCCTCCCGTACCGACACACCGGCCTCCTCCATGGCCTTCATAAAGCAGACCCGGCGGATGTGGGTGACCAGGTTGTCGTCCTGGGCCCCCTCCACCATGGCCACGCGGGTGTGGCCCTTGGAAAGCACGTGGCGCACCAGCATGGTCATGCCCTCCAGGTTCTGGGACTGCACGCAGGTGCGGCTGTTGAACATGAAGTCTATGGACACCGAGGGGATGGGGCCGGACATGAGGCGGATCACCTCGGGGTCGTCGAACTGGGCGCACACCACGCACACGCCGTCCACGTTGCGGTACAGGCAGGTGTCAAGGTATGTCATGGGGTTGCGGCCCACCCGGTGGCTGATAAAGGTCAGATCGTATCCCCTGGCCTCCGTCTCCGTCTTGAAGGACTGGAGGATGGGAGAAAAGTAGCTGTGCATGAAGCCGAAATGGATGTCGTCGGAGTAGAGCACCCCGATGTTGAAGGTGCGGCCGGTCTTAAGGCTCCTGGCCATGGAGTTGGGCTGGTAGCCCGCCTGGGAGGCCGCGGAGCGGATCAGCTGCTTGGTCTCGCTCTTGATGTCAGGATAGTCGTTGAGCGCTTTGCTCACCGTGGACACTGACATACCGATCTGGGCAGCCAATTCCTTGAGCGTGACTGGCAAGCAGCAGCACCTCTCATCATGTCGAAATCGTTTTCGAGGATATAGTATCACAATCTTCCGAAAAAATCAATAGTTTATTTTCGAAATTTGTGACTTTTATGAAAATTTTTAGTAATCAACAGGTTCGTTGATGCCATTTCCCCCATTTCGGCTGAATTCTGGCGGGCCATGCGTCTCGCTTCTTTTGTTCTTTACGAAAAATCCCTATCAAATTCCGTTTTCCTATTGCGCAAATCGACGAAATATGGTATATTCTGTGTAGCCGTTTTTATTTTTTGCGCGGAACCGAAAACGATTTCGCCACATCAGGCAGAGGAGGGAATCGCTGTGGAGTCCTATGGTTACTTTGACGACGCGGCCCGGGAATACGTCATCACCCGGCCCGACACCCCGTCTCCCTGGATCAACTATCTGGGCAGCGAAGCGTTTTTCACTTTGATGTCCAACACCGGCGGCGGGTATTCTTTCTATAAGGATGCCCGGATGCTGCGCATCACCCGCTACCGCTACAACAACGTGCCCACCGACGCGGGCGGGCAGTACTTCTACATTCGGGACGGACTTGCCACCTGGACGGCGGGCTGGATGCCGGTGCGCTCGCCCCTGGACAGCTACGAGTGCCGCCACGGGCTGGGCTACACCCGGATACGGGGCGAAAAGAACGGGCTGGAGGCGGATGAGACCGCCATGGTGCCCTTTGGCTACGACGCCCTGGTGACCCGGGTGCGCCTCACCAACAAGTCGGACGCGGTGAAGGACGTGTCCCTGTTCAGCTTCGTGGAGTTCTGTCTGTGGAACGCCCAGGACGACAGCACCAACTTCCAGCGGAACTTCTCCACGGGCGAGGTGGAGGTGGAGGGCAGCGAGATATACCACAAGACCGAGTACCGGGAGCGGCGCAACCACTACGCGGTGTACGCGGTGAACGCGCCGGTGGCGGGCTTCGACACGGACCGGGACAGCTTTTTGGGGCCCTATCGGGGCTTTGACGACCCGGCGGCGGTGGCGGAGAATGAGAGCCGCAACAGCGTGGCCAGCGGATGGGCGCCCATCGGCAGCCACAATGTGCGCGTGACCCTGGGGCCGGGCGAGAGCGCCAGCTACATATTCGTACTGGGCTACTGCGAGAACCCGGAGGAGAAAAAGTTCATATCCCCCAACGTGATCAACAAGGAGCCTGCGAAGAAGCTCTTATCCGCCTTCGCCACGGACGAGCAGTTTGACAAAGCGTTCGAGGGGCTCCGTGCCTACTGGGACGACCTTCTCTCCATCTATCAGGTGTCCTCCGGCGAGGCGCGGCTTGATCGGATGGTGGACGTGTGGAACCAGTATCAGTGCATGGTGACCTTCAACATGTCCCGCTCGGCCAGCTATTTTGAGAGCGGCATCGGCCGGGGCATGGGGTTTAGGGATTCCTCCCAGGATCTGCTGGGCTTTATGCACCTGATCCCGGCCCGGGCCCGGGAGCGGCTGATCGACATCGCGGCCACCCAGTTCCCGGACGGCAGCGCGTATCATCAGTATCAGCCCCTGACCAAGCGGGGCAATTTCGACATCGGCTCCGGCTTCAACGACGACCCGCTGTGGCTGATATTCGGCGTGGCGGCGTATATAAAGGAAACGGGAGACCTGTCGATCCTTCATGAGATGGTGGCCTTCGACAACGACGAGAGCCAGGCCCAGACCATGATGGAGCATCTGCGGCGCAGCTATCACTACACCATAGAGCACCTGGGCCCCCACGGCCTGCCCCTGATCGGGAGGGCGGACTGGAACGACTGCCTGAACCTGAACTGCTTCTCCTCCACTCCCGGCGAGAGCTTCCAGACCACGGCCAACTTCGAGTCCGGCGTGGCGGAGTCCGTGTTCATCGCGGGCATGTTCGTGGGCGTCAGCGACGACTACCAGGCCATATGCCGCCTGTTCGGCTGGACGGATGAAGCGGAAAAGGTATCCGTCTGGAAGGCCGATATGGAGAAGGCGATCCTTGCCCACGGCTGGGACGGGGAATGGTTCCTTCGGGCCTACGACGCCTACGGCCACAAGGTGGGCTCTCACGAGTGCGACGAGGGGCAGATCTACATCGAGCCCCAGGGCTTCGTGGTGATGGCGGGCGTGGGCGTGAAGGAGGGCTATGCCCAGAAGGCCCTGGACAGCGTGCGGGAGCGGCTTTTGAGCGAGCACGGCGTGTCCATACTGACCCCGCCCTACACCCGGTATCACCTGGAGCTGGGCGAGATCAGCTC
>CADAGW010000084.1 GCA_902787475.1 uncultured Eubacteriales bacterium | reverse complement strand
CTGGACGGCGACCTGCCCGAGGCCCAGGCCGAATAACCCGGGAGAGAGTATCATGCCCGACAAATACGACGCGCTGAAGCTGGAACACCAGCTCTGCTTTCCCCTCTACGCCGCCTCCCACGCGGTGATCAAGCGCTACCGCCCCCATCTGGAGGCGCTGGATCTGACCTACACCCAGTACATCGCCCTGATGGTCATCTGGCAGGAAAAGCGGATCCACGTAAAGGCCCTGGGAGAAAGGCTGTTTCTGGACTCCGGCACCCTCACCCCGGTGCTCAAGAGCCTGGAGGCCAAGGGCTACATCACCCGCGCCCGCTCCAAGGAGGACGAACGGGTGCTGATGGCGGAGATCACCCCCTCCGGCGAGGCCCTGCGGGATCAGGCCCTCTCCGTTCCAGAGAGCATGGCCGACTGCCTCCCCCTCTCCCCCCAGGAATCCGTCACCCTCTATACCCTCCTCTACAAGATCCTCGCCGCGCAGGCGTAAACACACCGGGCCGAATCCAACGGCCCGGTTTTGCATTCATCCCCGTCCATGACGGCAGGTTTTGTGTCATTGCGAGGAGGCCAAAAGGCCCTCTCTCATTGCCGCAAAAGTCCGTTTGTCATTGCGAGGAACGAAGTGACGAAGCAATCCGTAACCCCAGTCCATCGTTTAAACGCAGAACCGTATGCGTACCATCATTTTTCCCTTCCGCCGCCCCTTTTGGCGGGAGGCAGCGCCGATTTGGCCCAGTCGAAACAGCCCGGCACGGAATCATACAAAAACGGATAGTCCATGATATACCGGCACATTTCCTCCGTGCGCCTGCTCATTCCTCCGCCCTCCTTTCCTTTTTCAGCATGACATCATTTCCCCCTTCCCTGTCCGCACTTTGACAGAAAAGAGGATATATAGTATAATACCCATATACTCACCGCAAGGAGCAAACGATATGGAAAACCTTCCCAATCTTTTGGAAGAGGACAAGGACATGTTCCTTTCCGGCCTCTCCCAGGATAAAAGCCTTCCCGCCGTGCAGACCGCCATGGAGAAGGAGATCGACCGGGTCATGTACCGCTACGCGGAGCAGTGCGCCACCGCCCAGGAGCGAGACTTTTCCCAGTACCTTCTCCAGTCCCTCAAAAGCGCCATGCCGGTGATCGACTCCGTGGGCGAAGTGCGCCAGTGGAACCGCACCGCCACCCAGTCCAAAAAGAAGCTCTCCGGCCCCGCCCTGGCCTTCGTGCTGGTGGGCGCGGCCCTGATCCTCTCCACCGTGTTGGCCCTGTCCTTCTACTCCGACAGGACGCCGCCCCTCCTTCTTCAGGTACTGCCCCCCATTCTCGGCAGCGTCAGCCTCCTGTGGGCGGGCTATCTCATTGGCCGGCCCCAAAAGGCCCCGGACGCCCAAAGCGACGTGCGCACGGAATACCTGGCGGATACCGACAAGGTGTGGCGCGACATGAAGGCCATGCTGCTGGTGGCGGACAACGCCCTGGGGTCCCTCCGGGAGCAGGAGGAGATCCGCCGTCAAAAAGACAGCGCGGATCAAAACGCCAGCCCCATCCCCGCGGAGGAGATCGAGCTGTTTTCCTCCCTCCTTGAAATGGCGGGCGCCTCCTCAGATCCCGACGCCCGGGACATGGTGTCCTCCATCCGCTTCTACCTCCACGCCCACGGCGTGGACGCGGTGGACTACTCCCCGGAGAAGGCCTCCTGGTTCGAGCTTTTGCCCGCCTCCCGGGGCGGCACCATCCGCCCGGCCCTCTCCTCCGGCGGCCGGCTCGTCAAAAAGGGCCTGGCCTCCGCCAACTGAACCTACAGGCCATCCCATTGCGAGGTAACGACATGGAAAAATACTACGGCTTCGACCTGGGCGACGCGGAAAGCGCCGTCTCCCGCCTGAATGGCCCCGACGATCCCACGCCGGAGGTGCTCACCGTGCGGGAGGCCAGGAGCTTCATCACCGCCTACGCCCAGCTTCTTTCCGGCGAGCTGCTCATCGGCGAGAGCGCCTGCTACAACACCTCCGCCGTCAGCCGGGCCCTGCGCTTCAAGAGCCGGTTCCTCACCGACCCCCAGAGCGAAAAGGACGTGCGCCGCTTCGCCGCCGGGGTGCTCTCCGAGCTCTACGCCAGCGGCGACCTCATCAAAAACGACGACTGCTGCTTCTACATCGGCTGTCCCGCGGGCTGGGACAAGGCCGCCCGGGAGCGCTACCGCCGCATATTCGAGGACGTGGGCTATCCCCCCGCCCGCATCATATCCGAGTCCCGGGCGGCTCTGATCAGCGCCTGCCAGTCCAAGCATTTCCAGGTGGGCTACGACATCATGTCCCGCCCGGTGCTGGTGGTGGACATCGGCTCCTCCACCACCGACTTCGCCTACATCCTGGGCCGCCAGGAGGTGGAGCTTCAGACCGCCGGCGAGGTGCGCTTTGGCGGCGGCCTCATGGACGAGATATTGCTGGAGGAATCGCTGAAATCCGCCGACGCCTCCGTCCGGGAAGCCCTTCAAAACAGCCCGCCCTGGAAGACCTACTGCGAATTCGCCTGCCGCAAATTAAAGGAGCAGTATTTTTCCGACGAGGAATACTGGAAAACCAACGACTGCTCCCGCTCCATCCGCGTGGAAAACGATCCCCGCCTCCGCCTGACCCTCCGCATGGACGAAAAGACCGCGGACAGGATCCTCAACCGCCCCGTCAATGCGCTGGGCGGCAAGTCCTTCCGGGACACCTTCATCGCCAGCCTTAAGGACGTCCGGGACCGCATCCACGACCAATACCCCGAGCTTCTCTTCCTCACCGGCGGCGTGTCCAAAATGCGCCAGGTGAAGGACTGGTGCGCCAAGGTATTCCCCGAGGCGGTGGTCATCACCGGCGCGGAGCCGGAATTCTCCGTGTCCCGGGGCCTGGCCTGGAGCGGCCGCATCGACGCCCAGCTTCGCGCCTTCCGCCGGGAGGTGGCCGAGCTCATCGACTCCCACGCCATCGAGAGAATCGTGGAGGGCCGCATCGACGAGCTCTACCGCAAGATCGTGGACGCCCTGGTGGAGCCCATCCTCCGCCAGGTGGCCCTGCCCGCCTTTGACCGCTGGCGCCGGGGCGATATCCGCCGCCTGAGCGACATCGACGAGGTCCTTCAAAAGGAGATCGAGGCGTGGCTGCGCACCGACCAGGCCCAGGCCCTTCTCATCCGACCCATCACCGAATGGCTCAAGCCGGTGGCCTACCAGATCGAGGAAAAGACCATGCCCATCTGCGTGCGCCACAACGTGCCCTACAAGGCCATGAGCCTGACCTCCTACTTCGCCCTCTCCGACATCGACATCCGCATCGACGCCAAGGACGTATTCGCCTTCGAGGGCCTCACCTGGCTCATCAACGCCATCATCTCCATCATCGTGGGCCTGATCTGCGGCGGAAGCGGCCTGGCACTGGTCTCCGGCGGCATCTCCGGCATCGTGGTGGGCACGGTCCTCTCCCTGCTTCTGCTCCTGCTGGGCCGCCAGAAGATGCAGGATCTGTTCGTCCACGCCGACATGCCCAAGGCCCTCCGCCTCGTCGTCCCCCGTTCCCACTTTGAAAACCGCCTCCAAAAGATGACCGACGAGGTCAAGGCCAACTTCTACACCACCCTGGAGACGGAGAAAAACGCGGACATCTCCCGCCGCCTCATCTCAGAGATCTCCCAGCAGATCGAGGACTGCCTCTCCCGCATGGCCGAGATCGTGGAGATCCCCCTCTAAACCCATAGCGGGCCCTTCCCTCATCGGAAGCGGCCCGCCTTTTTGCCCTAAAACGCCATTCTCTCCCAGCCCTCGCCCGTCACGGGCCCCAGGCCCAGCAATTCCCGTCCGGTATTCACATAATACCAATAATTCTCCAGCGGCACTCCGTTTGGGATCCTGTGATCCAGCGCGAACACGGTGCCGCCGCCCCGCATGCTCTCGCCCATCTTATACTCCAGCTCCGCCCTGATCTCCTTTTTCCCCTTCCTCAGCGCGTGCTTGTCGATCCCGCCCTTATAGTGGAGCTTCTTCCCGTACTTTTTCTTCATCTCCACGATATCCATCCCCGCGGCGGGCTCGCAGGGATAGCTGCAGTTGACGCCGCACTCCATAAACGCCTCCAGCACGGCGTTCATATTTCCGTCGCTGTCCTGGGAAAAGATGGACGCCCCATAGGACTTCGCGCACTCCCACACCCTGCTGTAATACGGCTTTATGAACTCTCTTACCAGCTTTGGCCCCATCAGCGGCCCGCTCTTTCCGGCCATATCCTCGTGCACGCACAGCCCGTCGATGGGCACCACGTCCCCCACCCGTTCCAGCACCTTTACCGCGGTATCGGCCATAGTAGAGAGCATATCCTCTATCATTTCCGGCTCGTCGTAAAAGGCCACGCACAGCCCTTCCTCGCCCATCAGCTGCCTGGGCTCGTCGAACCCGCCGGGCATCCCGATCAGCGTCAGGTACCCCTTGTCATACCGCTTTTTCTGCTCCCTCAGCGCCTCCCGGTCCACCCGATCCTCCCTGAACTCATACCAATGCTTGACCCGCAGCCAATCCTCCATGGTCTTGACCGGGTGGTCCAGGGGCAGCGGTATGGTGGCGCTGGCCTTGATCAGCTTCATGGTCCTGCCCATGGGGTCCCTTTGTATGCTGTATTCCGGCGTGTCCTCCAGCACCACCGTGCCCATGCCCGTCACGGCCCCGCAGTTTCCGCTCAGCCAGGTCTTGAGCACATAGTCCCAGTCGAAGGCGGTCATGCCGATCTCCTTTTCCGTGGCGCCCTGACGCCGCCATTCCTCCTCCAGCGCCATCAGCGGCCCAAACAGCTCGCAGAAAAACTCCCTGCCCGTGAACTCATGCCGGCAGTGCGCCAGATATCTCTCCCTCGTCCAGAGCATATCCATACCTCCTTTTCGCCATTATATACCATCCTCCTCCGTTTTTCCACCTTTTTTCGTCGGCGTATGCATATCCCCGCCGCCTCCCGGGCACTCTACAGTCGAGGTGATGAAACATGACATGGACTCAAAAGGAAACCGAACTTCTTACCGACCTTCAGAAGCAGGAGCAGGTGTGCGTGGACAAATACACCCGCTACGCCTCCCAGGCCTGCGATCCGGGCCTGAAGGACCTGTTCTCCCGCTTCGCCCAGAACGAGCGGACGCATCTCAACTCCGTCAACCAGATGCTCTCCGGCTCCGTTCCCCAGATGGGCTCCGGCGGATCCGCCCCGGCCTTTACTCCCACCAAATCCACCTGCGACGCGGCGGGCCAGGCCCAGGACGCCTATCTCTGCCGGGATGCCCTCTCCACCGAGAAGCACGTATCCTCCGTCTACGATACCAGCGTCTTCGAGTTCCGCGACCAGTCCGCCCGCGATGCCCTGGGCCACATCCAGTCCGAGGAGCAGGAGCACGGCAAGCAGATCTACGACTACATGAGCGCCAACGGTATGTATTGAGAAGGAAAACGGGGAGACGGGGTAGAGGCGCTGAGGTCTGCTCTATCCGTCCCCCCGTAACCCATCCCCGTGTCATTGCGAAGCCGAAGGCTGAAGCAATCCGTCCCCATACAAAACAGCCTCCGCTTTTCACAGCGGAAGCTGCTTTTCTATATCTCATTTTTCAAACGCACGCCGCAGGCGGAAAGAGGGATTCCAAAGGGCCTTGGCCCTTTGGCCGGGGTCTGGGGCCGGGAAGGCCACAGCGTCACCCCTTCAATTCTCCTTCTTCGTAAACAGCATCCTCGCATACAGCACGGCATACTGCACCGCCGCCAGTATGGATGCGGCGCAGGCGCAGTATATCAGCACCCGCCCTACCCGATACAGCCAGTCTATATCGTGCCACGGATACACCACCGCGATGGCCACGATAAACAGCACCGTTGCGGTCTTGCCAAACAGATTCGCATACGCGACGATGCTCTTCTTCTGCAGCAGAAACGCCGACGCGGCCACCATGCAGGCCTCCTTGGCCAATATGGCGATGGGCACCCATCTTTCGATCCGCCCCGTACTGGCCAGACAGATCAGCATCGTGATGGTCATCAGCTTATCGGCCAGCGGATCCATCAGCTTTCCAAAGCTGGTGATCTGGTTGTTCTTCCTCGCCAGATACCCGTCCAGCGCGTCCGTGACCCCGGCCAGCAAAAACACGCCCAGCGCCCATCCCGGCGCGGCGTGGTGATACAGATAGGCAAACACAGGCACCATGATCATCCTCATGACCGTCAGCACATTGGGAAGATTCATCCTCGCGCCTGCCTCTCCTGTATTCTGTATGGATTATACAGGAAAAGCCCATCCTTGTAAACCCCGTCCCGGTAAAATATCACAAAAGATATGTCCTCATTCCACAATACTCTCTCATCCCGGAAAACTGTGCGCCTTCTCTCCTTCGCACCGCATACAAAAAGGCTTCCCCCTCGGGGGAAGCTGTCTGCGCAGCAGACTGATGAGGGGCGTGCATCACCCTCACTTTTCCAAAAACAGAAGGGGCGCGGATCTCTCCGCGCCCCCAGTGGGCTTACGCCTTCATTGCTTCAGCAACCGAGATTACTGCAGCTCCTCGGGCAGGTCGCAGCCCAGGCACTCAGCCTGCTGCTCCACGATGGCATAGCCGCCGCGGTCCAGCCACTCCTGAGTCCAGGCAGCGTAGGATTCTTCGGTCAGCTCGCGAGTGCCGTTGATGAACTCGGTCTCGCAGGCGCTGATCCAGTCAGACATGGCGTTCTGAGCCTCCACGGCTTCGCCGGTCAGGGTCACCAGCAGGCCGTAGTTGGGATAACGGGACACGGAAGCGGTGGTCGCCACGTGCTGATTGGACTTCTGAGCGAAGTAGGTGCGGGTCTCATCCGCGGGGTTGGGGTCAGACAGCTGCCACGGCACGATCAGGCCGAAGGTCTGCCAGGCGCCCTGGTCATAGCCTTCCACCTGAGCGTTGCCCAGCAGCATGGAGTTGTCGTCCTTGTTGTCGGGGGTCAGGTCGGTGGCGGACAGATAGAAGTAACCGTCGTCGGTGTAGGTGATGGAGCGGGTCATGTTGGGGTTCTTCTCGATGCCGTCATGGGCGTCAGCGAAGAACTCATACAGGCGATCCACGCCGCCCTGCATATGCACGTCGAAGTTCTCGCCGCCGGCACGCTGAGAATCGATGAAGTGAGCGATACGCTTCACTTTGCCTTCGTCCTCATAGCCGTAGGTCGGGAAGCACCACATATAGCCGGGGTTGCCGGCCGCAGCGTAGGAATACTCGCCGTCGCCGAAGGGATACTGCGCGCAGATCTCCCACAC